>NZ_DASVSI010000180.1:0-20143 GCF_036388155.1 Hymenobacter sp.
GGTCGGCCCGCCTAGGGCGGGCGGACCGGCGGCCTATGGCTACAAGCTGGCCAAGCTGGGCGCCACCAGCGGCAGTGCCCAATCGAGCAACAATACGCCCAGCAGGCCCACCACCGACACGATGGTTTCCATGACCGACCACGAGCGCAACGTGTCGCGCACCGACAGGTTGAAGTATTCTTTGAACAGCCAGAAGCCGCTGTCGTTGAAATGCGAAAACAGCAGGCTGCCTGCGCCAATGGCCAGCACCAGCAGGTTGGGATTCACCGGGGAATGAGCCAGGGTGGGCAGCATAACGCCCGCCGCCGTGAGCCCCGCCACCGTGGCCGAGCCAATGCACACCCGGATGATGCCCGCCAGCAGCCAGCCCAGCACCAGCGGCGGCAGCCCCGTGCCGTCCAGCACCGCCGCAATGGCCAGGCCGGCCCCGCTGGCCACCAACACTTCTTTCAGGGCTCCGGCGCCCGCGATGATGAGCAGCAGCATGGCCACGTCGCGAATGGCCACGCCGTAGGTTTCCATCACGGCGCTGGTGCTTTTGCCCTGCGCGCGGCCCAGGCTGAACATAGCCACCAGCACCGATAGCAGCATCACGATGCCGGGGTCGGCCAGAAAAGCCAGGGTCGGGGCCGCGGCGCTGCCGGCCGGCAGCACGGCTTGCAGCCCCAGCACTACCGCCAGCACCAGCACTGGCAGCAGCGACGACAGAAAGCTGTTCCACCGGCCGGGCAGTTCCTCGGCCGGCCGCGGCTCGCTGGCAAACCCGGCTAGCGGCACCGTGACGATGCCCCGCAGCGTGCGCGCATATAGCGGCCCGGCAATGACCACGGCCGGCAGCGCCACCAATAGCCCGTAGACAAACGTGAGCCCCACGTTGGCGTGGAACAGGGCGACCAGTGCCGTGGGCGCCGGGTGCGGCGGCAGGAAGCCGTGCAGCACCGACAGCGACGCCAGCAGCGGCAGGCCCACGTACACGGCCGGCAGCCGGTACTGGTACACCACCGAAAATATCAGCGGTATCATCAGCAGGAAGCCCACGTTGTAGAACAGCGGGATGCCAATGATGAAGCCCGTGGTCATCATCGTCCACTGAATGTTCTTCGGCCCGAAGGCATTCATCAGCACGGCCGCGATTTGCTGGGCGGCGCCGCTTTCGGCCACCAGTTTGCCCAACATCGCCCCCAGCACCACCACCATCGCCACCGAGCCCAGCGTGTCGCCCAGGCCCTTTTGCACGGCGGCCAGCACTTGCGGGGGCGAAAGCCCCAGGGCCAGCCCCGCCGGAATGGTCACCAGCAAAAACGCCAGGAAAGCATTCATCTTGCCCCAACTGTTCAGGACGATGAGCGCCAGCACCGCCAGCAGGATGATGAGTAGGGTCATGCAGGGAGGCGGCCGGGGTAGCTGTTAGTGAACAGAAGCGTGGTCAATGGAAGACGATTTCAGGTAAGCCAGCGCGTTCGCTACCAGCGCCTCCAGCGGGACCCCGACGGATAGGTGCAACCCGTAAGCCGGCATCTCGAAGGCGGCCAATTGCGAGTCGAGGAGCACCGCGCCCATGTAGTGGCCCGGCCGGGACTGCAGCCGCCCGGCAATTAGCTCCTTCGCGCCGTGCAGCACCACCCAGCGAATGGGCGCGGCCACTGCGGCTTGCAGCACGGTGCGGTACTTTTCCTTCAGGGCCGAACATGCCAGCACGGCGCCGCCGGCCGCTTCCCATGCCCTGAGGCCCGTGGATAGAGCTGCCAGCCAGTCGGCCCGGTCGGCGTCGGTGAGCGGGGTGCCACCGCGCATTTTCGCCACGTTGGCCGCCGAGTGAAAACCGTCGGCGTCGTAAAACGGCAGCTGCATTGCTTGGGCCAGCCGCTGGCCTACGGTGGTTTTGCCGGTCCCCGAAACGCCCATGACAATAACAATCATACTGGTTGCGGCGAGCGGCTCCGCCCGGGCATTAAGTGGCTGTTAGTTGAAATACTTCGCGTATTGGGCCGGCATGGCCTTGAGCGGCTTAATGAGGATGTCTTTGTAAAACACCTCGGCGGCCTCGCTCTGCAGCTGAATTTTGCCGCGGGTGAGCGGCCGGCGCTCGCCGTTGGCGGCGGTGTAGCCCGAGTTATTCAGCGCCAGCACCACGTGGCCGTTCACAATGTGCACGCTCTGGCCGTTCACGCTTATCAGCTCCAGCTCGGTCCATTGCCCGGCCGGCGACTCGTAATTGGCCGCGGCCTGGCAGAAGTTGCGGCCCTCTTTGCCCATGACCACCGGCGGGGCCGTGGGGTTGAACTTGAGCGTGTCTTTGGTGGCATCGTAAGCGGCCCGAATGTCGGCCGTGGAATTGGCAATGCACCAGAAGTCGCCCATGGCGTTGCCCTTCTGGTATTCCGACACCTGGAATTCCTGGCTCAGCATCCAGCTGTGCCAGTAGTCCACGCCGGGCTCGCCCTGGCTGTTGTAGAGGATGCCGCTGTCGCGGGGCTCGTCCAGGCGCGGCACCCACTTTTTGCTGCCCCACTTCACCTTCAGCTTGAGGTCGTAGTTGGCATAGTCCCGCTTGGTGAACACACAGCCGTAAATCTCGCCGCTGATGCGCAGCACGGGCTCGCCGTTCTGCATCACCACCGAGAAGACGTTTGCCTCGTTCTTGTCGTAGCCGATGGGGGCCAGCGGCTGGCCCTGGGCATCGAGCGGCTGCTTGCCGGTGTAGCCCAACTGGTGGCGGTAGCTCTCGTAGGTGCGCCACTTGCTCAGCGTTTTGTCAAGCAGGGGCTCCCAACCCGGTGCGGCGTGAAACGAAGTGGTGGTTCCTGCCAAGGCAATGCCCAGCCCCAGCGTTATCCATTTTCTCATGTTGCAATGCCCGCGCTGCTATAGCTCGGAAGCCAAATCTAGTCATTTACTGTGTTGCAGCTACGCAATAGATTAAATAATCGTGTAGCGCGTTATTTTATAGCTATTTACAGCCTAGCAACAACAAGTTGACAACAAGTTAGCAGGCCTAATCCTCGGGCTTGGGCGCGTGGCCGCACAGCGCGGCGGCGTTTTCCGGCTCAGTAAAAACCGTGGAGCAAAGCGACCTGGCACTGCGACGAAACGCGGCGAACGCTCCGCGAAACCTGCCCGGGCGCTGCAACCCCACCCGAAACGCCCTTTTGCGGGATGGCGACCACCAACCCGATTTAACACCCCCAAAGGCGCTGGTGCTGCCCGAAGGTGTGAACAGGCAAATTAGCCCAGGAACAGACCAGCAGCAATGAGCGAGGCAATTGCTGCGGCAACGGCAAGAATGTAGCCCCGCTCCCGTTGGGCGCGCTGCTGGCGGGTCAGGTATTGCTTGGGGTTGTAGTGCATGACTCGAATCAAACAGCCTCTACTAATATACAACTTCTCACTTTCAAGATTCTAGTTTTTACGGACAAATGGTGAGTGGGTTTATGAAAGGGTGTAGTGACTTTTTCCTTATTAAAAAGATAACACCACGGTTCAGTTTGGCACCCTACACGGGGTAAACTCAACATAAACCAAGTGGAAGACCCTAAAGTATTGAGGGTACTTGCTGCTTTTGCCTTGTGCGCAGGAATGCCTGCACTCCATGTCCTAAGCGGTGACAATACCTCTTAATCAACGGCCGCCGTGCCCCCATTTTCGCAGTGGTCGGGATGGCAGGCGGGCGTTTGTGACAGCACCATGGACCGCGACTTCCAGCAACTTTCTCCTGCGCCGGGCACTGCTCCCTCCTACTGGCTCACGCGTTTCGTGCTACTGCGCTTGTTGGGGGCGCTCTATGCCGTGGCTTTCCTCGTCGCCATCAATCAGGTGGTGCCCTTGATTGGCTCAACCGGGCTGCTGCCCGTGGGGCTTTACCTCAAGCAAATCAGCCAGGCCCTGGGCTCCGAAGGCGCCGGTTTTGCTCACCTGCCGTCGCTGTTCTGGCTCTCGCATTCCGACACCGCGCTGCTGAGCGCCGCGTGGGTGGGCTTGGCGCTTTCCTGCGTGGTGGTGGCGGGCTTTGCCAACGGCTTGATGCTGGCGGCGCTCTGGGTGCTGTACCTGTCCTTCGTGCACGTGGGCCAGGAGTGGTACGGCTACGGCTGGGAAATTCAGCTGACGGAAACCGGGTTTCTGGCCATTTTTCTTTGCCCGCTGCTAGATGCGCGCCCTTTTCCGCGCTATGCCCCGCCCCTGCCCATCATCGTGCTATTTCGGTGGCTGGTGGTGCGCGTCATGCTCGGGGCGGGCTTGATTAAGCTGCGGGGCGATGAAATCTGGCGCAACGGCACGGCCCTCTACTACCATTTCGAGACCCAGCCCATTCCCGGGCCGCTGAGCCGGTGGTTCCATTTCATGCCGCATGCCTTGCTCAAAGTGGGCGTATGGTTCAACTGGCTGGCCGAGCTGGTGGCGCCGTTTTTTGCCTTCGGGCCGCGCGCTGCGCGCCACGTGGCGGGCGTGGTTATGGTGCTGTTTCAGCTCAACATCATTCTCAGCGGCAACCTCTCGTTTCTGAACTGGCTGACCATTGTGCCGGCGCTGGCGTGCTTCGACGACGGCTTCTGGGCCCGGCTGCTGCCCCGGCGGCTGGTACGCCGAGCGGCGCAAGCGGCGGCCGCGGCCGAAGAATCGAAGGCCATGCGCGCCACGGCCTGGGTGGTCACGGCCGTTATTGCCCTGCTCAGCATCCAGCCGGCCCTGAACCTAGTATCGCCCGGGCAAATCATGAACACCTCTTTCGACCTGCTGGGCCTGGTGAACACCTACGGGGCCTTCGGCACGGTGGGCCAGGAACGCCTGAACGTGGTATTTGAGGGCACGCTAGACGAGAACCCCACCGACAGCGCCGTCTGGAAAGCCTACCCCTACAAAGGCTTGCCGGTGGCCCTGGACCAGCCACCGCCCCAAATTGCGCCCTACCAGCTGCGGCTGGACTGGCAAATGTGGTTTGCCGCCATGGCCTCGCCCGCGGACTATCCCTGGACGCTGCATCTGGTGTGGAAGCTGCTGCACAACGACCCGGGGGTGCTGAGCTTGTTTGCCGGCAACCCCTTCCCCGACCAGCCGCCGCGCTACGTCCGGGCCGTTCGGTACCGGTATACGTTTGCGCCGCCCGGCAACCCCCAGGGGCTGTGGTGGAACCGTACGCGCGTCGACGTGTGGCTGCCGGCGCTGTCGGCCAACGACCCACGCCTGGTCCGGTTCCTGCAGAGTGCCGGCTGGGCGCCCTAAGCATGCGCCTGCAATGTCAACTTCCTGTCCTGCTCAGCTGGATAAAGAAGTTGTTAGCGAAACTCCATGACGCTTTAGCGCTATTTCGGCGACGGTTTGGGTGCTGGTCCGACGCCCTAGGCGTCCGACCGGTTACCGGTCGACGGCCGGCCGACTATTGTGTTTGCAACAACCGGTCGGACGCTTAGAGCGTCGGACCGGCACTGGCATTCGAATTTTGAACCCGCTATAAGTACAGACAGAAGCGGCGGTGGCGGCGGACTTTGCGTAAACCATTGCGCCGGAGGCCGGCTTTTCCTGACGCCCCCTACCTAAACAAGCCCTTTCCGATTCCGCATGAGTAACCCTACGTATGATGCCGTCGTCGTCGGTTCCGGGCCCAATGGGTTGGCGGCGGCCATTGCGTTGCAGCAAACGGGCTTGTCGGTCTTGCTGCTCGAAGGCAAGAAAGAGCTGGGGGGCGGCCTGCGCACGGCCGAACTGACGTTGCCCGGTTTTCGCCACGACATCTGCTCGGCTATTCACCCGCTGGCGGCGGCTTCGCCGTTTTTCCAAACGTTGCCGCTGGCCCAGCACGGGCTGGAATACATCACGCCGCTCGTTGCCGCTGCGCATCCGTTCGACAACGGCACCGCCGCGGCCGTCATGACCTCCTTGGTCGATACCGGCCGCACCCTGGGCCCTGACGCGGACGCCTACCGGCAATTGCTGGGGCCACTCGTGACGCAGTGGCCCAGCATTTCGCGCGACGTGCTGGCCCCGCTGCAAGTACCCAAGCACCCCCTGAACATGGCCCGGTTTGGCCTGCCCGCTTTGCTGCCGGCCACCTTGCTGGCCAAACGTTTCGCGGGCGAAAAAGCCAAGGGCCTGCTGGCCGGCATGGCGGCCCACGCCATTCAGCCGCTGAGCAATATCACCACATCGGCCATCGGCCTGGTGCTCCTGATTGCGGCGCACCGCGGCGGCTGGCCTCTGCCCCGGGGCGGCTCCCAAGCCATTGCCGACGCGCTGGTGGCGCACTTTGTGGCGCTGGGCGGCAAGGTGGAAACCGGGACGTTTGTGCGCTCGCTGGCGCAACTGCCTTCCGCCCGAGCCGTGCTTTTTGACGTGACACCGGCCCAGCTCCTTCAGATTGCCGGGCATAGTCTCTCCAGCATTTATAAGTGGCAGCTGCGGCGCTACCGCTACGGCATGGGCGTGTACAAAATCGACTGGGCGTTGGCCGAACCCATTCCCTTTACCGCCCCCGAATGTGCCCAGGCCGGCACCGTGCACCTCGGCAACACGCTGGCCGAGATTGACGCTAGCGAGCGCGCCGCCGCCCGCGGTCAGCACCCGGCCAAGCCCTTCGTGCTGCTGGCCCAGCAAAGCCTGTTCGACGCCAGCCGGGCGCCTGCGGGCCGGCACACGGCCTGGGCCTACTGCCACGTACCCAACGGCTCCCGGGTGAACATGACCGACGCCATTGAGAACCAAGTCGAGCGTTTCGCGCCGGGCTTCCGCGAGCGGGTGCTGGCCCGCCACACCTTCGACACGGCCCAGATGGAAGAGTACAACCCCAACTATGTGGGCGGCGACATCAACGGCGGCCAGCTCGACATCAGCCAGCTGTTTACGCGGCCGGTGCTGCGGGCTTCGCCCTACCGCACGTCGCAGCGCGGGCTGTACTTGTGCTCGTCGGCCACGCCGCCCGGTGGGGGCGTGCACGGCATGTGCGGCTACTACGCCGCCCGCCGTGCCCTGCGGGATGTATTCAACCTGCCGGCGCCCAAGCTGTATGTGGAGGGGTAAAGCAGCGGCGGCGTGCTAACCGCGCGGCCATTACCGCCCACGTGTGGCGCCAAAACCAAACGGTTTCCCGCAGCGAGCGAGGCAGAAGGAAAGCCTATAAAAGCGCGTCACTTTCAATCAGGCCCATCCTGCGTTCTTAACGGATTTCCCAGGTAATGGGCACTGTGTAGCTTACGTTCACCGGCCGGCCGTTCTGCTTTCCGGGCAAGAACCGCGGCAAAGTACCAACAGCCCGAACCGTTTCCTCGTCCAAGCCAGACCCCAGGCCCTTCAGGACCTAATGCTGGTAACGTCACCGACGGAAGTAACAACGAAGCTGACGAAGACGCGGCCTTCTACCTGATTTCGCAGCGCCAACGGCGGGTATTTGGTCGCGCGTTGGATGGCCGTCACAATGGCGCTATTTCCGCCACCGCCCGGCAGTTGGGGCATTTGCTCCACGTAGGTGTACACTTTGTCGGCTTCGCTTTGGGGCGGCGCAGTTTGCTGGCTCTGATTTGGGTCCTTCAAATTGACCAAGTCCTGCGCGAACGACGGGGTGGAGCTAACAAGGCATCCGAACAACAAGGCGGAAAGATATTTCATCAAGTGAAGAGTGCTGATTTACGGAAAAAAGCTCTACCAAAACAGGGCACAAAATCGATGTCGCATTCCGCCGTGTGATTGCATTCCTGCAATGACATCTTGCCGGTTGCCAACGAGTTGCTGAGACTAACGCTGTCGTTGACTTAAAGCGTATAAAAACCGAACCCCGTTGGGCCAACTATTTGCGGTTGGTCCCAACGGAGTTCGGTTTCACTTAGTCAAGACTTTGTTTTTACTTGGTCAAGACCAGGCGCAGCACTTCTACTTTGCCGTCCATCCGCAGGCGGCCGGTGTACATGCCGGCCGGCAAGGTGGCGCCGTCGAGGGTGAACTCATAGTCCTGGCCTTCCTGCGCGACGCCGTTGTAGAACGTCTTCACCACTTGCCCCACGGCGTTGTAGAGTTCCAACTGCGCCGGGCCCGTGCTGGCGGCGCGGAAGTGCACCAGCGTGCGCTCCGTAAAGGGGTTGGGATAGGCTTCGAACACCTGGGTAGTCGCTGCGGCGGTTTGGGCAGCATTGCGCTGAGCCGTGCCGCTACCCAACGCGTTCGGTTTCGACGGCGAGCAGTCGCCGAGGGTGCTACCGTTCCTCAGGTAGTCGGCAACTTCGCTGGATGACACGCACTTGGGCTTACCTTTTTGGCAGAGGCTGACCTTGTCGTTCTTGTTGCCGCACCGCACGTCTATCACCCGGAGGGTCACGCGCTGGGTGGCGGTGCAGCCCGAGGCACTCGTGGCGGTAACCGTGAAGGTGAACGTGCCCGGCGTGGTGGCCGTGAAAACCGGGGCCGCGCTGGCAGCATTGCTCAGGCCCGCCGCCGGGCTCCACTGGTAGCTCACGCCCCCCGAAGCCGTGAGCGTCACGCTCTGCGGGCCGTAGCCGAGGTACAAGTTCTGGGCCACGCCGCCGGTGTAGACCGTCGACGTAGGTGCAACGGTGATGGTAGGCGCGGGGATGGTGCCCGTCACGTTGACGGTGGCCGTGCGGGTGGCCGTGTTGCCGTGAATGTCGGTCACGGTCAACGTCACGGTGTTGGCGCCGATGTTGCCGCAATCGAAAGTCGTTTTGCTGAGCGCCAGGGTCGCAATACCGCAGGCGTCGGTGCTGCCGTTGTCGACCTGGGCGGCGGTGATGGTGGCGGTGCCACCGCTCAGGGCCACGGTCAGGTTTTGAGTCAGCACAGTGGGCGCCTGCTTGTCCTGCACCGTCACGACGAACGTTTCGGTGTCGGTGCCGCAGCCGTTGGTGGCCGTGGCGGTGACCGTGGTAGCGCCCACGGGGAAGAAGAACGGCGAGGCGATGGCCGTGGCGGCCCCGTCTTTCACTATCGAATAGGTGACGACTGGAGCCGGGGAGCCCGTGGCCGCGGCCGCGAAGGCCACCGAAGCACCGCACTCAGTGGCGGTGGTGTTCGCCGTCGGAACCGTGGGCACCGTGAGGACCGGCGGGGTGGTGACGGTGACCGTAGCGGTGCCGGCCAGAGCAGTGCCAACGCAGGTGGTGGAGTCCGTGAGGGCCGTCAACGAATAGGTAGTGGTCGCGGTAGGCGTCACGGCCAGCAGGTAGTTGCCGGCGGCATTTACCTGGGCGGCCGAAACGGTGAGAGGTGTCGAAGTGGCGCCGCCATCGGCTGAGTAGCTTAGGGTCCAGGGCGCGGTGCCCGTGAGGCGCAAGGTCAGGGTGGCGGTTTCGCCGGTGCAAACCGTGGCGTCGCCGCTCAGCGCGGCCGTCGGCAGCGCCCGCACCGTCACTTGCTGGGTGAAGCTGTCGGAACAGGTGCCCTGGGTGACGGTGAGCTTGACGGTGTACACGCCGGCCTCGGCGTAGGTGTAGCTGCTGTTGCCTTTGGTGGTGAAGTCCGTAGTGCCGTCGTTGTTGATGTCCCAGGCGTAGGTGGCGTTGGCCTCCAGGTTAGTCGACGCATCGACGAAGGCCGTGGGCGTGCCGACGCAAACCGGCGCTGCGGTGAACGAGGCCACGGGCGGGAAGCAAGTCAGGCCGGTTTTCACCACGCGGTAGGTGGTGCCCACCCGAATGCCATCAACCAGCAGCGTTGGCGACGCACTGCCCTGGCGCAGGGCCACGGCGCCAATGTTGTCGTTGGGAGCTGCGGGCGTGGTGCCGGTTTCGGCCGACCGGGCCGAGGCCGTAGCCGGTTCGGTATCGGTGGTGGGGTTCACGAACAATTCGCTGGTGTTGTCCGCTTCGTCGAAGGTGTATTTCAGCACCAACAGGTGCGTGGCGTTCAAATCGTATTCCGTGGTGGTGTAGGTAGCGGCGGCTCCTGAGCCAGTACCTACGCCGAACACTACTTTGTTGGTGGTGCCCACCCGCTTCACCCACACGCGGCCGCGGAACGTGCTGCCAATGACCTTCGGCCCCAGGTGGAAAAAGTAGTCGCCCGTGGTGTTCACGTTGCTCACGTTCACGAGCAGCGACGCGTACACCGGCGTGCGGGCGTACACGGCGTCAAACGTGCGGTTCACGTCCTCGCCGTTGGCTACCACGGCCGCAGCGTTGCCGCTGTTGGGTCCGTAGCCCGGGTAGGAAAGGCCGTTGGTGGTAACGGCCACGGGCCGGGTGCCCCCGCCGCTGTGGGCCGTCCAGCCGTTGGCCGTCAGCAGCGAGCTGGCGGTGTAAACGAAATTTTCCTCCAGCAGCAAGGTGGGCGGAATGGCCGGGGTGGCCTGCGTCAGGGTGCCCGGCGTTGTGGTCAGGTAGTTCTCAGCGTAAGGCGTGTTGTTGTCGCTGAAGGCGAAAACCGAGAAGTAGTAGCTCGTGTTGGGGCGCAGATTGGTGATGGTGTCCGCGTTGGCAGTGCCGCTGTACACCACGAAGTTGCCCCGGCCCAGGTTGCTGCCTTTACCGAATTCCGAGTTGGCGGTGTAGGTGGTGGCGTCCACCGGCGCCGCATCCACGGGGCTGCCGAGGCGGGCAATTACCAGGCGCTTGGCGCCGTCGCCGCCGGTTAGGTTCAGCACCAGGGACGAGCCTGTTACCTGGCTGGCGGTGAGCGCCGCCGGGGTGGTGGGCTCGGCGGCCAAGGGCACGGCCACCGTCGTGAAGGAAAGCTCGTCGCCGTAGGCCGTGCTCACGCCGTTGGTGGCGTAGGCCCGCACGAAGTACGTGGTACCGGGCACCAGCCCGGTGAGGGCGCTGCTGAAAGTGCCCGTGCCGGCGCCGTCAACCGTTTTGGTGGCGCCGGGCGCGGTGCTGAGGATGGGGTTGGCCGTTTTGGCCCACATCACGCCGCGGGCCGTCACGGCGCTGCCGCCGTCGAGGGTCACGTTGCCGCCCGCAGTGGCCGTGGTAGTTGCCAAGTCGGTAACCGGCGTGGTGCCGAGCGTGGCGGGATACACTGCATCGATGCCCGTGCCGGACACGGCCACGGCTTGGTTGGGCAGGCCCGGACTGGTGACCGGAATGGCAGCCTGGGCGCCCTGGGCCGCTGTGGGCGCAAAACGCACCTCGATAGTCGTGCTGGGCACGTTGCCGCCCACCGGGGCCAACTCAATAGCGCAGCAGGCAAATGGGTTGGCGCCGGTGCGAATTTCAAAGCCCGCCGGGGGCGTAATGACGATGTTGCCGGTGAGGCTGGTGCCGCTCACCGTAAAGCTTTTCGCTTGGGAACCCGCGCCCACCGCCACGTTGCTAAAATCGGGCAGGCTGGTGGCCGACACGCTGAAGGCCGAGGTAACCACGGGCGTCGTCACGTTCACCGAAACCGGCGTGCTCACGCCCGTGGCCGTGCCGCAGGCATTGGTGAGGGTGGCCTGCGCAACGACGTAGTACGTGCCCGCACCCGGAAAATCACCGCCCTTGAGTTGATATGCGGCCGCTGTGGCGCCGGCAATGGGGGTGAACGGCCCGGTAGCGGTACTGCCGTACTGCCAAACGAAGGTGGAGGAAGCAGCCGCGGTGGCCGTGAGCGTAGCGCCCGTGCCGGTGGTAGCCACCGACTGGGCCGCGGCCGGCGTCACCGCAACGGGGTTGCCGTCGGGCGTCTGGCCGATGCTGAGGTCGGCGCCGTTATCGGTGCCGTACGTGATGGGCGCGTCGTTGAGGACGCGCACCCGGTACTTGGTACCCGCGGCCGTGCCGGCCGGGATGGTGGCCGAAATCGGCGAGCTGCTGCCCGTGCCGATGATGCCCGCGGTGGTGCTGGCCGGAAACGCGCCCGTTGCGTCGGAGAGTTGCACTTTGTAGGTGCCCGTGAACGTACTGCTGGTGCTGTAGGCTACGTTGAAGGGCGCACTGCCCGCCGCCGTGAGGCAGAACGAAGCAGGCGCAACCGCGCCGGTGGCGATGCTGGCGGCGGGCGTGCCACCGGCCAGCGTGGGGGTCAGCGTCACGTCGTCGAGGCCCGCGGCTTGGCCATTCGTGCTGCCGCCTACGCCCGTTTGAGTCCAGCGCAGGTAATAGGTGGTGCCATTGGCGAGGTTCACCCCGGGGAGCGACACGGTCTTTGCGACGGTGAGCGGTGGGGCGTAGTACACCGTGTTGTTCGGGTCGGCGGGGTAGTTCTGGGCGCCGGTGGTGTGGGCCGTCCAGGTCGTGCCGTCGGGACTAGTGAAGAAGGTCCAGTTGTATTCGCGGCTGCCCGAGCGGTACTTCTCCAGGTTGAACTGCACCGTCAAATCCTGAATCGTGGTGCCGCTGCTGTTCGCAACGGCCAGCATGATGCTGCGCGGCGTGCCGTAGGAGCCGCTGTTCAGAAAGCCCAGGGCCCGGTCGGTTGAGCCCACCCCCGACAAGAAATTGTAGGTACCCCCACTCGAAATGTTTTGGGCGTTGGTACTGCCGCCGTTGGAGGCAACGGTGGTCTGGGTGTAGTTGTTGGGGCTGGCAAAAGTTGGCGCCGCCTCACCCGAGAGCCTAATGCCTGCGGGCGCCGTGGCGGTGCCGCTGGCGCCCATGCCGTCGAAGTTCTCGGTCTTGGGCGCGGCGCTACTCAGCACCACTTGGCCCTGGGCCGCAAACGGATTTATCGCCAGACCCGAGATAAACAGACCGCCGACCAGCGTGTGAAGGAATAAAATGGCTCGTGCGGAGAGCCCGCAGTGCTTAGAAATCTGCTTCATAAAAAAAGAAAATGCCGCGAAAATCGATGGGATAGCAGGGCGGGCGCTTACAGCACCGGCCCGGTGTCAACTTGCGATTCGAGGGCCGCTTGCACGCTCACGGGCAGCGCCGACAGCAGGTCGTAGCCGGTGACTGCCTCGATGGCGTCTACCGAGGTGCGGTAGGTGCCCCAGTCGCGGTTGAGGGTGTTGGAGTTGGGCATGTCCACGGCGATGACGCGGGTGCTGGCCGAAATCCGGGACACGTCGTTGTCGCCCACGGGCAGCACCACTATCACCTTCCAGGTGCGGTTGGGCACCGTGATGCGGCCTTGGTCGATGGTGGTCATGTAGCCGTTGTCGCCGGTGCCGCCCACGCCGTAGCTGCCGCAGACGATGTACACCTCATTGTTAGGCAGCAAGGTGCGGCAGTACCCTTCCAGGTCGCCCCAGGTTTGCTGGTTGTTGTTGGGGGCCTGCGGCATCATGTTGGTCATGAGGAACGTGGCCGAGTTGTCGGGGATGGAGCTGGTACGGTCGGCGCTGGGGCAGTTGTGGCCGCGGTCGAAGCCGGTGCCCACGTAGCTGTTGGACTGCACCTGGTACCAGCCGGCGGGCAGCTGCGGGTCGGGCCGGAAGTCGTCCTGCCGGTCGCTGGGGCCGCGGTTCGAAATGTCGAGGTGCCAGCTCACCCAGTTGGGCTTGCCCTGGTCGCGGTTGTAGCCGATGGCGAACTGCGGCTTCACCAGCAGGTAGTTGTTGGGGAAGCTGATGTCGGTGGTGGCGCCGCTGGGGTTGCCCAGGGCCAGGTTGTCGTTGTCGATGGACGGCGGGGCCGCGCCGTCGTATTCGGTCACGACAAAGTCGTCGATGTTCAGCCGCGCCGCGCCGCCCGAGGTCTTGCGAATCTCAAACTTGACGCCGCCCGTGATGTTAACCGTGAAGGAAACCGCCTGCAAAGTGCCCGTGGTGGTAAAAACGGTGTTGCCCACCTTCGTCCACTTGTTGCAGTTGCACGAGGCGGCCTGGGCCCACAGCTCCCAGCTGCTGCTGGCGTCGGTGCCGTAAATGGCGTGCTGCACGGTCACGGACCCGGCGCCCGTGGGCAGGAAAAACTCCATCGTGAGCCGGCCATTTTGCTGCAGGCGCACGGCCTGGGTGCCCAGCTTGCGGTCGGCGGCGGTGCTGCCGAGCACCGCGTCGGTCAGCGTCCAGTTGCCGGTGCCCAGGGCCACGGTGGCAGCGGGGTAGTCGGCCTTGGTGCCGGTGTCGAACGACTCCTGGGTGTTGGCCTGGGGCTGCCAGGCGGGCACGTCAGCCCCGGCGCGGGTGGGCCAAAAGGCGAGGCTGGAAAGGACTAGTAAGGATTGTACCGAATACCGTAAGCATTTAAGCATAAACCGCCAGAAGAAATGAGGCACCATTTTCCCGGCTTACCGACGCTGACAACTCCGCGACCACGCAAACCAGGAATTGAATTGCTGCCACTAAGCCCAAGCCCTAGTGAAAGGTTCCGCCTAGCTGTGTTAAAAAATTGGGCCGCATTCACCCCGGTAGCGCCGCCCTGCCTCACGCGACTATCCATTTTTCATTGATTCAGACAGCTTTACCAAGCCAAAAGGCTAACGAAATAGCACCAAAGATTCTAGCAGAATTCTACATTCCTACCCCGAAGCTCTCGATGAGCGGCGTGTAGGCGTCCGTGCTGAGCACGCATCAAAGTAGCTGTCTTATACGCTGTCTGTGTTAATCAAAACGAAGTAGAGACGCAACATTTTGCGTCTCGCCGTTCGCGCCGCTAGCAAATCGTTCGCGCTTAACCCTCTCACCATCGTTCAACGACGAGACGCAAAATGTTGCGTCTCTACTGCGTTCCAGCAGCTATTCTGCAGCTTCTTGGAGGCGGCCACTCTCCGCGGGTCACTACTCATTGCCGTACCTTATATAGCCAGGCCATTTGGCTTCGGCTCACGAAGGCTGGCAGCAGGCGCATGGCAGCGTTGCGCACGCTCGTTAAGAATGGGTTTTCCAGCTGCGCTACCCGGCCCAGATTCCAGGAGGTGCGCACGATGCGCGTGGTGCGGGGCAGGCGGCGCTGCTCGAAGCGGCGGAAGGCCGCAACGTCAGCGGTTGGCACCAGGCAGGCGGCCAGCTCGGCTGCGTCTTCGATGGCCATGCCGGCGCCCTGGCCCAGGTTGGGCGTGGTGGCGTGGCCGGCATCGCCGAGCAGCAGCACGCGGCCGTAGGCCAGGTGGCGCAGGGGTTTGAGGTCCTGGATGTCGTTCCACAGCAGCTGGGCGTCGCGGGTGAGGCGCAACAGGCCGGAAACGGGTACCGGAAAAGCCGCGAACTCGCGCTGCAAATCGGCCACCCGGAATGCGCGGAAGGCGGGATTGTCCGGCGCGGCGCTGTTGAGGCAGGCAAACCAATACACGCGCCCCTCCCCCACCGGCACGTAGCCGAAACGCCGGCCGTGCGCGCCCCATACTTCGCTCGACTCGCCCGCAGGCAGGCCTAATTCCGAACCGTCGACCACGGCCCGCCAGCACGTGTAGCCCGCGTAGCGTGGCTGCGCTGCGGGCAGGAGCTGCCGGCGCACCCGGGAGCGCAAGCCGTCGGACCCAATCAGAAAATCAGCCTCCGCCGTGGTGCCGTCGGCAAAGTGAGCTTCAATGCCGGTTGGCGTTTCCTCAAACCGCCCGAATGGCTTGCCCAGCACGAGCGTGCCGGCCGGCAGCTGCCGGAGCAATACCTGCTGCAGCGTGGCCCGGTGAATGCCAACGTTGTCGAACCCCAGCTTTTGGGTGAAGCCCGTGGTGTCGGCGGCTTGCAGCAGGCGGCCGCGCTGGTCGAGCAGGTTGACTTTGGTAACGGCCGTGCCGCGGGCGCGCACGGCATCGTGCAGCCCGAGCTGCTGCAAGGCGCGCATGGCGTTGGCGCCCAGCACGAGGCCGGCCCCTACTTCGCGCAGCTCGGGGGCGGCCTCGTACACCAGCACCGAATGGCCGCCGCGCAGCAGCGCATGGGCAGTAGCCAAGCCGCCCATGCCCGCGCCGATGATGAGAAAATGTGCCACAGATGAGGGGGTTAGAATGGCTTTATGAGAATAGGGATGCAAGAAAATACGGCTAGTACTATCCTACACTTGTCCGCAGCTAGGTTAAGAGTGCCACCTGTGGACTGACAACTGACTGCCCTGGTGCACTTAGGATTGCCCCGCAAACACAACTGCCGCCGCGCCCAAATGGTCGCGACGGCAGTTGCTGCACCTCTAAAGGGCTTATCTACCACCTCATTGGTGGCGCACGGTCATTTAGTTAGCCGGCGGCGGGGTTGGTGCCTTCACGTACTTTTCCAGCCACGCGTTCGTTTCCCACAGCACGTGGAGGAGGTTTTCGCGGGCGGCGTAGCCGTGGGCTTCGGCGGGCAGCACTACGTAGCGGGCGGTGGCGCCCTGGCCTTTCAGCGCGGCGTAGTAGCGCTCGCTCTGGATGGGGTAGGTGCCGGTGTTGTTGTCGGCCTCGCCGTGAATGAGCAGAATGGGCGTCTTGATTTTGTTGGCGTAGTTGAACGGCGACATGGTGTTGTACACCTCCGGCGCCTCCCAGTAGTTGCGCTCCTCGCCCTGAAAGCCGTAGGGCGTGAGGGTGCGGTTGTAAGCGCCGCTGCGCGCAATGCCGGCCTTGAACAAGTTGGAGTGCGTCAGCAGGTTGGCCGTCATGAAGGCGCCGTAGCTGTGGCCCATCACGCCCACGCGGGCCGCGTCGACTACGCCCATGCGGACGCCCTCGTCAATGGCGGCTTTAGCGCTGCTCACCAGCTGCTCGATGTAGGTATCGTTGGGGTCTTTAGTGCCCTCGCCCACAATCGGCACGCTCACGTTCTCCAGTACGGCGTAGCCCTGCGTTACCCAAAACACCGGCGAACCACCACCGATGCGCGTGAAGGTGTATGGGGAACCGGTTACCTGACCAGCGGTACTTTTATCCTTGAATTCCAACGGGTAAGCCGACATGAACGTGGGCAGAGGGCCGTCGCTTTTCTTGTAGTTCGGCGGCAGGTAGAGGTTGGCGGTGAGGTCCACGCCGTCGGCGCGCTTGTACTTCAGCACTTGCTTGGCGAAGCTGCCGCCGAAGGCCGCGTAGGGATTCGGGAACTTGGTAACGGCCGTCAGCTTGTCCTTTTTGGTGGCGTCGCGCAGGTAGTAGTTCGGCGACTGGGTCACCGACTCGCGGCGGGTGAGCAGCATGCGCTTCTTGCCGCTGGCGTCCACAATGGCCATTGGCACCTCGTAGACTGGGGCTTGGGAGCGCCACCAGCGGGCGGTTTTCTTGGTGATGAGGTCCATCTCGTCCACAAACGGGCGGTCGCCTTCGGGCGAAGCGCCTTGGCCGGTCAGGTAGATGGTCTGGTTCATGGCGCCGCCCGTGAGCAGCACGTATTTGCCCTGGGCGTTGCGGTGCTCGTAGGGCGTGCCGGGGTCCTTGTATTTGTCCTCCGACGAGCCGTCGAACAGCACGGTGAGTGGCGCAGCTGGCTTGCTAGGGTTTACCTGCCAGGTGGTCTGGTGACGGTCGGCCCAGCGGTAGCCGTCCACCAGCGCCAGTTGGCCATTGCCCCAGCTCAGGCCGCCGAAGCGCAGCGGCAGGGCCGCCAGCTCCTGGGGCGCGCCCGTAAACGGCGCCTCAATGGTGAATAATTTGTCGCGGATGTCGGCCTTCGTTTTGGGGTTGCCGCCGTCCTGAGCTTCCACGTAGTAAATGGTGGCGGGCACGTCGGTGCGCCAGGCGTGGCCGCGTGGGCCGGAGGAGGCGGCGTCGTTGCCAATGGGCACGGCATCGGCCAGGGGCAAGTCGGCCACGGTTTTCACCGGCGCGCCGCTGGCCAGGTCCAGCACGTCGATGCGCTGCGGGAACCGGTTGATGGGCAGCGTGTAGGCATAGGGCCGATGGCGGGTGCGCACCAGCACGTACTTGCCGTCAGGCGAGGGCGACGCCGACTGAATCACGCCGGGCTGGCCCATGGGCTGCGCGGCGCCGTCGGCCAGGTTCACCTTCACCAGCTGCGAAGTGGCGTAGTAGTCAAACAGCCGCTCGTCGGTCGGGCTTTTCAGCAAGTCCTGGTAAGTGGGAGCGGCGGTTTTTTTGCCGCCGCCGCTTTCCTGCACGGCCGGGCCGGTCGGGGCGGCATCGGCGGCGGGTGCTGGGCCGCGGCCCGTGGGCACGGTGCAAGCCAGGATGGTTTTGTTGTCCGAAACCCATTCAAACGAGTTGCCAAAGGCGTCGTTGAGGGGCGTGGCCAGCAGGCGGCGCGCGCTGGCGCTGGCCACGTCGGCCACCCACAGTTCCACGCGGCCGTCGGTGCCGGAGCCGGGCGTGGTGAGGGCGAAAGCCATGGTTTTGTTGTCGGGCGACCAGTTCACGCTGCTGATGCGGGCCTGGGCGGGCAGGCCTTTCACAGCGACTTCAGCGCCGTTGGGCAGGGTTTTGAGCTTGATGCCCACGGCGTAGCTCACGCGGCTCTGGCCGTTGGTGCGGGGGTTCATGCGCAGGCCGGCCAGGCGCAGCTCGGGCTGGGCCAGCTCGGCCACCGTGGGGAAGTCCTGCACTTGCAGCATCGCCAACACGCGGCCGTCCGACGACAGGCTAACGCGCGGAGTGGGCGGGGCCAGCAAGATGTCTTGAAGGGCCTTGGGCGGGGTTTGGTACTGAAAGTCCTGAGCCTGGGACACGGCGGCAGCTAGCAGAAGTGTGGCGGAAAGAAGTAGTTTTTTCATACGCGGGAATGAAAAGATGAGTCGGCCGGGCGCCGGGCCCGCAAGATAATGACAAGAAACACTGCGCTGAGTACAACTTTTGGGAGCTCGCGCCCATCGTACACTACAGCGGCGTAATGGCTGCATTGCGGCAAGTTGCCTCGGCCACGCTTCGCTACTAAAAACCACCATTCGGCTAAGTGGTTAACGAGGAAGCAGCCCATGCGCAACCTTAACAGCACCGCCGGGGTAAGAAGGTGGCCACTGGGTGGTTGAAACAAACACACTGTGGTTCATGAGAAAATTGAGTGTAGGCATTGGGGCAATTGTAATGTGGGCGCTGCTGGTGCTTAGCGGGCAAACTCCGGCCACTGCGCAGCCCACTACCTCATTCGCCGCCCCGCTCACCCTGCCCGAATGCGTGCGCTACGCACTGCAAAACCAA
The DNA here is from genome assembly GCF_036388155.1 of Hymenobacter sp. Lineage (NCBI taxonomy): Bacteria > Pseudomonadati > Bacteroidota > Cytophagia > Cytophagales > Hymenobacteraceae > Hymenobacter > Hymenobacter sp. The sequence continues at coordinate 18,859 of NZ_DASVSI010000180.1, forward strand.
CCCGTGGTGCGGCAGGCCAAACTGGATGAGGAAGTGAACGAGGCCGACATCCGCATCGGCCTGGCCGGCTGGCTGCCGCAAGTAGGCCTCACCGGCAACGCCCAGCGTGCCTTTCAACTGCCCTTCGTGGTGCTACCCAACGAGCAAGGCGGCGTGACGCCCCGGCAGGTCGGACTCAAGAATACGTCGACGTTTACCCTAAGCGGTAACCAGGCCATTTACAACCAGGATGTGTGGCTGGCGCGGCGTCAGGCCCGCCCCTCCCGCGAATTCGCCCGCCAAAACACCGCCCTGGTGCGCACCAACCTAGCGGCCGACGTGAGCCGCAGCTTCTATGACGTGCTGCTGAACCTGCAGCAGGTGCGCGTGTACGAGTCCGACATTGTGCGCCTGGGCCGCGGCCTGAAAGACGCCCGCGCCCGCTACGAAGCCGGCATCAACGACAAAATCGACTATAAACAGGCCGAAATCGCCCTCAACACGTCCCGTGCCGCCCGCAAGCAGGCACAGGAAAGCGTAAAGGGCAACTTGGCCCGCCTCAAAGAGTTGATGGGCCTGTCGGGCACGCAGCCGCTCACGCTGAACTACGACTCGGTGCGGCTGGAGTTGGACGCGGCCTTGGACACCACCGCCGGCGTGGAGCCCACCAACCGCCTGGAGATAAAGCTACTGCAGACGCAGAAGGTGCTGCAGTCGGCTCAGATTGGGTACTACCGCTGGGGCTTTCTGCCGGCCGTGGGCGCGTATGGCACCTACAACACGGTGTTTCAGAACGACAACCTGGGTGACTTGTACAGCCGGCGCTTTCCCAGCTCGTTTGGCGGCTTGCAGCTCAGCCTGCCCATTCTGCAGGGCGGCCGCCGGCTCCAAAACCTGCGCCGCGCCCGCCTGCTCGACCAGCGGCTTGATGAAGACGTGACCGCCACCCGCAACCAAATCAACACCGAATTCGAGCAAGCCTTGGCCACCTACAAAGGCTTCTACGCCGACTACCAATACGGCAAGCAAAACCTGGCACTAGCCCGCGAGGTGTTCGACGTTGTGAACCTGCAATACCGCGAAGGCATCAAGCCCTACCTCGACGTGCTGGTGGCCCAAACCACCCTGCGCTCTGCCGAGTTAACCTACAACGTGGCCCTGTTTCAAGTACTCACGAGCAAGGTGGAAGTGCTGCGCGCCCGCGGCGAGCTGGCCGTGGAGTGAGTAGTTACAGCATTGCCCAGCAACCGGTCATGCAGCGCGCAGCGAAGCGTCTCGCCCGCTACCACTAATCAGTCAAAGCACG
>NZ_DASVSI010000181.1:0-35007 GCF_036388155.1 Hymenobacter sp.
GGCCATGGCCGCCAACGGCCTCGACCTGCAGATTGTACGCCAGGACGACGTGGCCAAGATGCAAGCCGACCTGGTGAAAAACGCCCTGGACCTGCAGAATAACCCCGAAACACCGGGCCTGATAGTGAGCATCATGGGCGACGGCCTGCCCGCCTTCTCGGCCGTGCAAACGCAGTTGGAGAAAGCCGGCACCAGCCTGCAAATCATCCCCTACTCGGTGGGCAAGTCCTTTGGTGAAGACAAGCTGATGGGCCCCAAAGAATGGCTCGACAACCCGAAAGCGGCCCTGGGCAAAACCATTGCCTGCTACCTGCGCGACGGCGACCAGAACATTGCCCTGAAATGGTGCGCCGACAACGGCCTGAAGGTGAACCCCGACGAAACCACCTACGACCCAGAAGCCGTGAACTTCATGGCCGCCTCCGACTTCCTGGTGGCTGCTGAAAAGTACATCCTCGGCAAACCCGAAGCCCGCACCAAAGTGGTGAACGGCAAGAACACCGGCGTAAAAACCGACGTGGTAGCCGACGCCGTGGCCACCTGGACGCCCGGCGACGTGAACATTGCCAAGCAGCGCGGCGGCCTCGTGAACATCGTGAGCACCAAGGATTACTCGAACCAGATGCCCAACATCATGGTGACCACCAAGCGCTGGTACGATGCCCACCAGAAGGAAGTACTGGGCCTGATGACCAGCTTTGCCGTGGCCGGCGACCAAGTGAAAGCCCACCCCGAAGCCCTGAGCCGCGCCGCCGACATCTCGGCCAGCGTGTACGGCGACAACGACAAGCCCGGCGCCTACTGGCTGAAGTACTACAAAGGCGTGAGCGAAGCCGACCGCAACGGCGAAGTAGTGGAGCTAGGTGGCAGCAAAGCCTTCAATTTCAGCGACAACCTGAGCTTGTTTGGCTTGGACGAAGGCGGCACCAATGTGTACGCCGCCGTGTACAAAACCTTCGGCGATGTGCAAAGCAAGCTCTACCCCAAGGAATTGCCCAGCTACGTGCCCCTCGACCAGATGTTGGACCTCACGCCCCTGAAGAAGCTGCAGGCCCAATACAAAGGCAAGACCGTGGCCCCGGCCGAAACCCAGAAGTTTGCCGCTGACGACGAAATCCGCCAAAGCGTGAGCAAGCGCGCCTGGAACATCGCCTTCAACTCGGGCCGGAGCACCTTCACCCCCGCCGCCGAGCGCGACCTCAACCAACTCTTCAACGACCTGGTAGTAGCCGGCCGCCTGAAAGTGGCCGTGCACGGCCACACCGACAACACCGGCGACCCCGAGCGCAACCAGCAGCTCTCCGAAGACCGCGCCATGGCCGTGGAGCACTGGCTCGAAGCCAAAAGCCGCAGCGCCTTCCCCGACGGCCGCGTGCAAGTGTACGCCCACGGCGCCACCGTGCCAGTAGCCAGCAACACCACCCCCGACGGCAAAGCCAAAAACCGCCGCGTAGAGGTAGTGCTGGGCAATTAGCGGTGAGATGTAAAATAGTGAGGTGGTGAGTTTGACGTGCCTCCCGCGCTAAAAACTCATTACCTCACTTTCACTCACCAGTTCACACCTCACCATTTCACCGTCATGAAAACCCTCTTTGCCCCCAACGCTCAACCGCGCCGCGCAGTGTTCATCGCCATGGTTGCCGGGCAAGTGGCGCTGCTGTTGCTGCTGTGGCTCTTCTACCCCATGCAGCTCTTCCCCAACCTGGGAGAAGTCTTCCGCTCGCTAGGCGACCTCATCACCACCCAAGGCCTCATTCAGGAGCTGTGGGCCAGCATGACCACCGCCCTGCAAGCGTTGGCCATTGCCACGGTGCTGGCGCTGGGCATCTCCTACCTCACGGCGCTGCCTTTCTTCCGGCCCATTGCCTACGCAGCCTCCAAGATGCGCTATCTCACCCTAACGGGCCTCACCTTTTTCATGGCCCTGATGGTCAGTTCGGGCCACCAGGTGAAACTTTCGGTGCTCATTTTCGGCGCCACGGTGTACCTGGTCACGGGCATGACGAGCGTGATTCTGACCACCACGCAGGAGGAAATGGACCACGCCCGTACCCTGGGCATGGGCGAGTGGCGCAGCTTCTGGGAAGTGGTGGTGCTAGGCAAACTCGACGACATGCTCGAAGTGGTGCGGCAGAACTTCGCCATCATCTGGACCATGATTACGCTGGTCGAAACGCTCTACCAGTCCGAGGGCGGCATCGGCCTGCTGCTCTACAAGCAAAACCGCTACCTGCACCTCGATGGTGTGCTAGCCATCCAGCTTGTGATTCTGGCGACTGGCGCGGCCCAGGACTATGTGTTTGTGCTGCTGCGGCGGGTGTTTTTTCCTTATTCGACACTGGGCACGGTGTAGCGTGGACTCTGCGAGTCCGCGCGTGGCAGAACGTTCGACGAGGCGTGGACTCGCAGAGTCCACGCTACACCGCCCAATAAGTGTATCGCCACTGCCCCCAATCTTCGACCAGCCCTGCCTTAACCGGATTTTCAACCACATAGGCCAATACTTGCTCCAACTCACCTTTCCGTATCACATAGTCGTAGCTCTCAGCCTGCCAGAAAGGCCCCGAACGCTCTAGCAGTTTGTTCGCCTGTGTGGCGGTATAGCTCTTCAGCCGTTGCAGCGTTTTTACCAGCGGGGGAGCATCTTCCAGTATCCGAACCACCAAGTGTACGTGGTTCGGCATGAGGCAGTAGCACCGCAGGTCGTAGCCCGTGCCATCGAAATATCGCAAGGACTCCGCCACTAACTCCGCGATGGCGGGCTGTCGCAAATACATGGGGCCGTACTCGCCTTTATTTAGCTGAGCGTCGAAGCGCCCGAAGTACCGTTTCTGAGCCTCATAAAGCTGCGCGGGCTCCAACTCAAAACGCTGCCGCGCCAACTCAATTTCCGCCTGAAGCTGCTCTACCACCGTGCGGGGCAGCGAGCCCGCCAGCCGAAAAGTCAGGAACACTACCTCACCCGGCGGCAACCGGTGCGGCAGGTTCCGCTCATAACTAATCAAGTCCGACACGCCCGCAATGTAGCGTGGACTCTGCGAGTCCGCGCCCACCCGGTCCCATTCCACAACCCTAAAACGCGCGGACTCACAGAGTCCACGCTACAACCCGCCATGACTGCCCTCCCCTACAACTACAAAGACCCCCTCCTCACCCTCTCCAACGTCTCCATGTCCTTCCACGGCGAGCCCATCCTGCGCGACATCAACGCCCAGGTCCTCGACGTGACGCGGCCCGGCATGAACCAGGGCCAGGTCGTGGGCTTCTACGGCCGCTCGGGCATCGGCAAGTCGGTGCTGTGCCGCATCATGGCGGGCCTCATCGCCCCCAGCGCCGGCACCGTGGAAGTGGGCCAGGCCCAGCAGGCCGTGGCGCCCGGCATGGTGGGCTTCGTGCAGCAGCGCTACCCGCTGTTCGACCACCGCACGCTGCTCGACAACCTGCTGGTGGCTGCCGAGCGCAAGTACGCCCCCGCCGAGGCCCGCCAGCACGTCGAAACCTACCTGGAGCGGTTCTGCCTCGCGCCGCACCGCAAAAAGTACCCGGCCCACCTCTCGGGCGGACAGCGCCAGCGTGCGGCCATCGCCCAGCAGCTGCTCTGCTCCGACCACCTCATCCTGCTCGATGAGCCCTTCTCTGGCCTCGACGTGGCCATGATTGACGAGCTGAAACGCATTATCGTGGAAGTGACCACTATGGACGAGCTGAACACCGTCATCATCGTCTCGCACGACATCGTGACCACCACCGCCCTGGCCGACCGCCTCTGGCTGCTCGGCTACGAGCACGATGCGGCCGGGGCCCTCGTACCGGGCGCCACCATCAGCCCCCAGCACCAATACAACCTGGCCGAAATGGGCCTCGCCTGGCACGAAAACGTCGAAGCCGAAGCCGAATTCGCCCAGTTCGTGGAGCACATCAAGAATGAGATTCGGGGGAGTTGATTCTTAAAAATCATATTTGCAAAACGCGAAGCTAAACCGACCTATAATCTTTCAACTCTTTAATTTTTTTATTGATTCTGTCGCTGTTATTAGCTACATAATCGTAAAAATGTTTAAAGCCATACTCTTTGTAGATTTTATAACACAAAGCTTCAATCTCATCATATACATTTCTAAAGCTTTTATCCTCGTAATAGATGGAAGCGCAAGGAAAAGGACCGACATAGCAGGCGATAATAACATCCACTTCTATGGGCATTTCTTTGATATAATCTAGGGCCATAACAGTGTCGCATATCCAACATAAAATAGACACATGAGTGTCACTATTAAAATCTTTTGACCAGATTCCGTCAAAGTAAGTTTCTAAAAGTGTGTACGATTCAAGCTTCATAAAATTCAAATTACTGACGGCTGATTTGCCAGAAATAATTAACCTGCCTGGTAACCCAAGTTTAATTCCTTCATATCGAAGAAACACGCATCGCAAACGAGTTTAATTTTCGCGAAGCTTTCAGATTCTTCGTTCCACTTACCAATTCGCATCAGTACTTCATCGCACGCATCGCACCAAGCGCTGAGTTCGTCATTTGAGTAAACCACGCTTGGGTCAGAGGCAAAAGGCTCGTAAAATCCCACAGGCTTTTGAAGGTTCAGGTGATGGCAGACGTAAGCTGGATATCGGTTTCCGTGCGTGCAACATTCTACCCGGTTGTTTTCTTCGCTCATCGATTCGGTATTTAAGTAAACCTTATCAAAAGTAGCTGACAAAGCTGCCCGTACTTTGTCGTTGCAACTTTCCATTTTCCTCCGATAATGCCCACCGGTACCCTGCTCATCATCGACGACGAAGCGCGCCTCCGCCAACTACTGGCCCAGGTGCTGGAGCTGGAAGGCTACACCGTGCTACAAGCCCCCGACGCCCACCGCGGCCTGGAGCTGCTGCAGCAACACGCCGATGACGTCCTGCTCGTGATATCGGACGTGAAGCTGCCCGACGGCCACGGCGTGGACCTGCTCCCGCGTTATAAAGCCGCCGCTCCCGATGCCGAAGTGGTGCTGCTCACCGCCTACGGCACCATCCCCGATGGCGTGAAGGCCATGAAGCTCGGCGCGTTCGACTACCTCACCAAGGGCGATTTTGAGCAGCAGCTGGTGGTGGTGGTCGACCGCGCCGCCGAAAAAGCCCGCCTCCGCAAGCGCGTGGCCGAGCTGGAGCGCCGCGTGGGCCAGCAGTTCACCTTCGAGGCCATGATAGGCGACTCCGCCGAGCTGAAACGGGTGCAGCAGCTGGCCCGCCAAGTAGCGCCCACCGACAGCACCGTGCTGCTGGAAGGCCCCACCGGCAGCGGCAAGGAGCTCTTTGCCCAGGCCATTCACCAGGCCAGCGGGCGGCGGGGCAAGGCCTTCGTGGCCGTCAATTGCAGCGCCTTCCCCAAAGATTTGCTCGAATCCGAGCTGTTTGGCTACAAGAAAGGCGCCTTCACCGGCGCCCTCACCGACAAAAAAGGCCTGCTGGAAGAAGCCAACGGCGGTACCCTGTTCCTAGACGAAATCGGCGAGCTGGAGCTCAACGTGCAGGCCAAGTTCCTGCGGGTGCTGGAAAGCCAGACCTTCACCAAGCTTGGCGACACCAAGCCCACCAAGGTGAACGTGCGCCTTGTGGCCGCCACAAACCGCAACCTCAAGCAGGAAGCCGACGAAGGCCGTTTCCGCCCCGATTTGTACTACCGCCTCTCGGTGTTCATCATCCACGTGCCGCCCCTCAAAGACCGGCCCGCCGACGTGCCGCCCCTGGCCCACTACTTCCTGCAGTACTTCGCCGCCCGCCTCAGCAAGCGCCTGCCGGGCCTGGAACCCGAGTGCCTGGCGCTGCTGCAGCGCTACCCCTGGCCCGGCAATGTGCGCGAGCTGAAGAACGTGCTGGAGCGCGCCGCCATCCTGGCCCCCGCCGGCGAGCTGCTGGCGGCCGACTTCCTGCCCGACGAATTCCACGCCCTTGGCCGCCCCGCCAGGCCCGGCGCCGATGCCACCGACGAAAGTTTGCGCGCGCTGGAAGCCCGTCACATCGAAAAATTGATGACTACCTTAGAGGGCAATAAACCGGAAGTGGCTAAGCGTTTGGGCATTGGGCTCACCACCCTCTACCGCAAGCTGCAAGAATATGGGCTGGAAGGGTAACCTCTTCTGCGCAATGGAGTAATAGGGCCTGGATGAAGGAAATATGAAGCTGGATAGTGGGCCGCCTTTTCGGTCGGGCTGCTAGGATTGGCGATGATTTGCCGCACAGCAGCCGCCGCCGGGTGGGCGCCCAGGCAAGGGCTTTTGTACTTCGTCCGAATAATTCTGAGCTCCTGTCTCCATCCACCCAACGCGAGCATCGGCCAATTGGCGCCTTTTGCTCACCGAAAAAAGAATTGCTCTTGTGAGTAGATGACGTGAATAACGACTACCTCTGCAATGGCGTTAAAACCCTTCTCACGCTTTTGCTCCCGCAATTGGGGGATTGAAACCAGTTCGGAATTTTTGGCCAACGCATTCGTGGCTGCGGGCCACGAAGTCCGCTTGATGACGACGACCCGGGACGAGGCAGAGGACTTCCCCTACCCCATCATCCGCACCACGTCGCCGCTCGAAATGATTCAGCACCACGCCTGAGCCGACGTGGTGTTCGAAAACAACCCCTGCCTGCGCCTGAGCTGGGCCAAGGTCCTGTTTGGCAAGCCCTCGCTGGTGGTGCTGCACACCTGGATAAACCGCCTCGACGGCACCATTGGCTTCGTCGACCGCGTGATGGTGAAGGAGCTGAACCGGCACCGCTTTCAGTTCATTCCTTCCGTGTGGGAGGAGCCCTTCGGCATCGTGGCCCTCGAAGGCATCGCCTGCGGCCTGATTCCCATTGCCTCCGACGGCGGCCTGCCCGACGCCATTGGCGAGGCGGGCGTCACCTTCAAGCGCGGGCAGCTGGCGGCCCTGGTGGCCACCACCACCCGCTTGGTACAAAGCCCCGAGTTGCAGGCCAAGTGCCGCCGGGCCGCGCCCCAGCACCTGGCCAACTTCCGCTCCGACGCCATCAAGCAAGAGTTTTTGGCGGCCCTCGAGTCGGTGGCGGCCCCCCGCAGCCGGCAAGCTGTGAAATAAACCGCCCACCGGAAACTTGCGCTGCGGCCCGCAGCGGGTGCAACTTGCCCCGGCGTTGTAACGCGGAGTTGCGTCGTGCGATTAACCCAGCAGTGAGTCGGAAGAACCAAGCGGCAAGATGGCAAGTGCCGGTTGGCAAGCGAATTTTGCAGCACCTTGCGCCTCGTTCCACCCGACTCGCTGCTGAACGCGGCTCCGTACACCGGAAGTTTTTCCGGGCAGTGCGCAGCGGCAGCCCTCGTTCCTCCCATGTCGTTAAAACTTAAAATTCGCCTCAGCGTCTTGTTGCTGTTGCTGCTGTTGCTGGGTCTGGGCGGTTACGCCTTTTTCGTCATCAACTACCTCGAGCACGGCGCGCACGGCATCGAGCAGGCCGACTTTGCCATGGCGCGCTCCACGGTGCTGCTGTTTTTGGCCGCCGGCACCGCCCTGGGCATCGTGATGATGGTGCGGCTGCCGCGCGTGGTGGTGCGGCCCCTGCGCCGCCTCACCGTCGACATGGAGCGCGTGGCCGGCCCCGGCCCCGCCACCCGCGTGGCCGTGGGCCGGCACGACGAAGTGGGCACCGTGGCCACCGCCGTAAACCGCGTGCTGAGCCAGGCCCAAAACGAGCGCCGCGCCACCCTGGCCGAGCTCTTCATCCAACGCAACCGCATGGACAGCCTGGTGCGCAGCCTCGACGAGGGCCTGCTGCTCCTGGACGAGCACGGCGTGATTGTGCTGGCCAACCCGCTGGCCTGCGACCTGCTGGGCCGCTCGCAGCAAGAGCTGCTGGGCCACGCCGCCGAGGAAATAGCCAAAACCAACGACACGCTGCGCGAGTGGCTGGTGCCGCTGGCCGAGGGCAACCTATCGGGCGACGCCGTGCCCGACCCCGTGTTCACCTTCCCGCACAAGGGCGAGGCGCCGCACTTCCAGCTGTGCATCAGCCCCATCGAGGCCACCGACCGGGCCGCGGGGCCGCCCACCTTCGGCGGCCACATCCTCACCCTGCGCAATGTGTCCGACTTCAAGAAGCTGGACGAGGTGAAGTCAGCTTTCCTGGCCACCATTTCGCACGAGCTGAAAACCCCGCTGGCCAGCATCAAGCTCAGCCTGATGCTGCTGCAGGACGAGCGCACCGACGCGGCCCGGCGCCAGCTCATTGCGGCCGGCATCGGCGAGGAAACCCAGCGCCTGCTGAGCATGGTGGGCCAGCTCATCGACGTGGCCCGGCTCGATGCGGGCGCGGGCATCAAGCTCAACGTGCAGCGCGTGAAGCTGGCCGAGGTCATCCACTACGCCACCCAAACCGTGCGCCCCCAGCTCGAAGACAAGCAGCTGTGCCTCGACACCCACATTCCCGAGGGCCTGCCCGACGTGCAGGGCGACGTGGAAAAAACCACCTGGGTGCTCATCAACCTGCTTTCCAACGCCATTCGCTATTCGCCGACTGCGGCCCCGCTCACCATTCGGGCGGTGCGCTGGGGCGAAATGGTGCGGGTGTGCGTCGAAGACCGGGGCCCCGGCATTGCGCCGGAGCACCACAAGCGCATCTTCCAGCGGTTTGCGGGCGTGCCGGGCGGCACCGCCCCCAGCAGCGGCAGCTCCGGGCTGGGGCTAAGCATTTCGCGCGAGTTCATTGGGGCCCAGGGCGGCGCGCTGTGGGTAGAGAGCAAGCCCCAGGCCGGCAGCCGTTTCCTGTTCACGCTGCCCGTGGTGGCGGGGGTGTAGAGACGCGACCCTTCGCGTCTCCTCGTTGCACGAGGTTGCGTGAACGATGCCGGCCTTTACTGTGCGGCCGCCGAGGCGCGAAGGGTCGCGTCTCTACAGTCGTGCTGGTGGGCTTGTTGGGGCTTTTCGGTTGTTTGGGGCGGCGGGCCGTAAACCCAGCCGTAGCGGTTGAAATCTTCTTCCGCCCACCAACCTGTCCCATTATGTTGACCCCCGACCTGAAGTTTACCGTTGAGCGTTTGTCGTTCGCCACCTTATCCGAGCTGCCCAATTCCTGGCAGAACGAAGACTACAAAGCGCTGCTGAAGCGGATGAACTACGACAACCCGGACGACATCAACGAAGCCGAGCTGCGGGAAATGTGCCTGATGTCGTTCACCGATTTGGAGCCGCGCGAGGCGGCCGAGGTGGTGCTGGGCTACCTGTTTCCGGAAGCGCTGAACGCGGGCCAGATTGAAAACCTCTCCCACCAGATGCTCACCGAAAAGCTGTGGGAAGAAAATCCCGAGCTGCCGCTGCACAAAGGTTTTTACCAAGCCACCGAGCTGCTATACACCGCCTACAACGGCACCTTTCCGCGGGCCCAGGCCGTGCAGTTTGCCGTGAAATGCACCGCCGAAAACCCCGAGGACCTCGCCGTGTTTGCCGACGCCCCGGCCGCCCCGCTCCTGCGCCTCCTGGCCCAGGGCCTGCCCGATAGCGCCCTGCTAAACCGCTTGTTTTCGACGCAGCTGGAAGGCCCGGCGTTTGCCGAGGCGCCGGCCATCCTGTGGCAGCTGGCCACCAAAGAGTCGGAGCCTACGTCGCGGACGTTTGAAGTTGTGAGCTCGACCAATTGGTTGGAAGACTTCAAATACGCCGACGTGTACGAGGCCACCACCCACGCCGACGCCGTGGCCGCCGCCGAAGAATAGCCTCGGCAAGCCCAGGGGGCGAGGCAGTCAGCACTGGGGTTTTCACGTAAATGGGTCATCCCGGCTAACTTGCACGCCGCCGTTTGCACTCTACCCGGCAATTGTGACTTATTCTCATGAAATCTTTCCCTTTGCGACGAGTGCTGCTATCGGTGCTGCTGCTGGGGGTGCTGGGAGTGGGAATTGGGGTCTGGCTGCTGGGCAGCAAATATGGCCGGCGCGTGGTGGCCCAACGGGTGCGCCACGCCCTCACCCGCAATTCTGAATTGGTGCTGGGGCCGTTTGAGGTGGAGCTGTCGCCCTGGCGCGACTTCCCGCACCTCACGGCTTCCATCCATCACATCAGCCTGACCGATACCTCGTACCGGCAGCAGGTGCCCGTGCTGCGCGTGAACCGCGCCGACGTGCGCCTGGAGCTGGCCGCCCTGCTGCGCGGCCAAGTGCGCATGACGCGGCTGATGATTAACGACGTGGATTTCCAGGAGCGCACCGACTCGCTGGGCCGCACCTGGGGCCTGCGCGGCAAGCGCCGCAAAGGCACCGGCACGCCCCCGCCGCTGAACCTGACCCTGGACGAGCTCATCGTCAACAACTTCCGCATGAGCTCACACAACAGCTACTCGCGCAGCGCCTTCGGGGCACGGGCACGGCAGGCGCGCCTCACGGCGCGGGTGCGGGCGGGTGTGCTGCACCTATCGGGCACCCTGGACGGAGAGCTGAGCTACTTGCGCACCCGCGCCGGCAGCCTCTTTGAGCGCGAGCCCGTGCGGGCCTGGGTGAACTACAAGTACACCTTTCGCGACCGCCAAGGGCTGCTCTGGAAAACCCGCGCCACCCTCAACGGCGATACCATTCGCGTGAGCGGCACCCATACCGTCGACCCTCGCCAGCCCGTGGGCACCATGCTCAAGCTGCAGTTTGTGGGCAACCAGCCGCTGACCAAGGTGTTGCGCGCGGCCCTGCCCACCCGGCTCGAACCCTACCTGGAGGGAGCCACCAGCCCCAGCACGGCCCACATTCATTACACCATTACGGGGCTGAGCGGGCCCAAAATCAGCCCGCGCAACGTGCTCACGTTTAGCCTGCGGGGGGCCAGCCTGCAGTGGCCGGACGCGACCCGGCGCATTTCCCGCTGGGACTTGCGGGGCACCTACGACAACGGCCCGGCCCACAGCGTGAAGTCCACGATACTGACCTTGCAGCACTGCCGCATCTATTCGTCGGCGGGGCTGCTCGACGTGGACCTAACCCTGCGGGATTTTACCCGCCCCGTGGTGAACGGTCACTTTCGGGGCCGCACCGAGCTGCCCGCGTTTGCCGCCGTGGTGGCCCCGGGCCGGTGGCGCGCCCGTGGCGGCATTGCCGACGTGGACGTGCGGGTGCGCGGCCTGCTGCCCGCCCCGCCGGGCCGGCCCGACCCCGGCCGGCGCCCCATGTCCCTACGCGGCGCCGTGACGCTGCGCAACGCCGCGTTTGCCGTGCCCGTGCGCGGCGCCGACGTATCCGACCTGAACGTGCAAATGGGCCTGCGCGACAGTGTGTGGCAATTGTCGAACGCCTCGGGCGTGCTCAACAACATGCGCTTCCGGGCCTCGGCCACTACCACGTATTTATACGACTACCTCACCGGCGAGCACCCCACGGCGAGCATCAGCGGGGATTTTGCGGTGGACGAGTTGCACCTCGCGCGCCTGCGCACCCTCATGCGGCCGGTGCCCCGCACCGCCGGCCCCGGCTTTTCGCCCACCAGCCTGCCCAAGCCCGCGCGGGCCCGGCGCCCGCGCGGGCAGCTAGCCGCCACCCTCGCCAGCGAGCTGATTCCGCCGGGCCTGCTGCTGAACGTGGGGCTGCGCTGCGACCGCCTGCTCCTGGCCGCCGACACCCTACGCAACCTGGCCGTGACGGTGCGCCACGACGGCCAGCGCGTGGAACTGCTGAACCTGGCGGGCCGGGTGTGGGGCGGCAACGTGGCCGGCAGCCTGGGCTGGCCCACCGACCCCCTCAACCACGTGGCCCCCGTGCAGTACCAGCTGGGCGTGCATTTTGCCACGGTCAACTACCGGCAGTTTCTGGGCCGCCTGGCCAAGCCGGTGCTGCTGCCCAATGAGCCCGCCAAAGTCCGCAAGCCCGCCAACCCGGCCCTGCGCGACTTGCTGCTGGCCGCCAACGGCCGCCTGAACATCAGCATCGACGAAGTGCAGCTTCCCGAAAACGAAAGCCTAACCGGCGTGCAGCTGCAGCTGCAAAAAACCGGTTCCACGCTGCAGCTGCCGTTCCTGCGCTTCCAAACCTCCCAGGGCGGGCGCGGCGAGGCCACGGCCACGGCCCGGGTAGAAAACCTGCGCCTCGTGTCCGGCGACGCCGACGTGACGCTGCGCTACACCACCCTCGACGTGCAGCGCCTGCTGGCCGTGATTGCCAGCCTGACGGCCCCCGCCGATACCGTGCCCACTGCTGCCACCCTGGCCCGGGCCGAGCGACGCGCCACCCGCCGCACCCTGCGGCAGCAGTCCACCGAAAATACGTCGGTACTGGCCAGCGGGGCCCTGAGCGCCGTGCTGCGCGTGGAAGCCGACCAGGTGCGCTACGCCGCCATGCGCGGCAGCAAGCTGCGGCTGGTGTCGCGCCTGCGCGACGGCGAAGCCCGCCTCGACCATTGCACCCTCAACGCGCTGCAAGGCCACATCAGCATCCGCGGCCTGATAGAAAGCACCGCCAGCCGCCATCTCTACCCGGCCCAGGCGCAGGTGGAGCTGGAAGACGTGCAGCTCCCGGCCTTGTTTGCCACCGCCACGGCCATGGGCCTGAAAGTGCTGGGAGGCGACAACATCCGGGGCAGCGTGCGCGGCGTGGTGGACCTGCGCACCGACCTCGACGCCAAGTTCCTGCCCAACCTGAAGGGCACCGTGGGCTACCTGAAAACCGATTTCCGCGACCTAGAGCTGCTCAACGTCGAGGCGCTGATGGAGGCGCTCAAGTTCATGAAAGCGGAGCGCACCAGCCACCTTTACTTTGAGCCCGTGAGCGGCGAATTTCTCCTGGTAAACGGGCAATTGCTGATTCCGAGCTTGCGCCTGAACAGCAACCTCAGCACCCTGGACGTGAGCGGCCGCTACGGCCTGGATGGCCGCAGCAACATCTACATCGGTTTGAAACCCTTCCAGGCGCTATTCGGCGACAACACCAAGCGCGTGGAGCGCATTCAGGAAGGCGAAACCAAAGCCTACCGCAAGCTCACCTACCTCAACCTGCGCCGCGACGCGCCGGGCGAGAAGTACAAGGTGCGCTTTTTTCAGAAGGAAGAGCAGCGGCGCGAACAGGCCGCCCTCCTGCAGCAGCGCCGCGACCTGCTGCAAACCCAGCAACTCGACACCACGGCCAGCCTCTTCCGCTGAGGCGTCGCGCAGCCATTTTGAGCCTCGGGTAGTCTTCAGGCGCTGGCCGCCGTGGGGAGTTGCGGGGCCGCGCTGCGCAGTACCGCCCGCGAGCCCTCATCAGTCACCAGGCGTTGCGACGAGCCCCGCACCCGCAAAGTCGCGCCAAGCACCGTGCGCGAATGCTCCAGCGGCTGGTCGTCGCGCAGCTGCTGAATCTCGCGCAGCAGCAGTTCGGTTGCCTGGCGCCCAATCTCATAGCCGGGCTGGGCCACGGAGCTCACCTGCGGCTCTACCAGCTGGCACACGGCCCAGTCGCTGAAGCCGACGACGGCCACGTCGGCGGGCACGCGCCGGCCCTCTTCCCGAAGCGCGGTAAGGGCTCCGATGGCCACGGAGTCGGACACGGCAAAAATCCCGTCGGGCGGCTCGGGCAGGGCCAGGAGCTGCCGCGTAAAAGCCAGGCCCTCGGCGTGGCTCACGTCGTGGCATTCAACCACGTACTCGGGCCGAAACGGCAGGCCGTGCGCCGCCAGCGCCGCTTGGTAGCCCGCAAAGCGCTTGCGGGTATTTTCGGGGTTGGGCGGGCCTTTGAGGTGGGCCACGCGGGTGCAGCCCTGGGCCAGCAGGTGGGTCACGGCGTCGTAAGCGCCCTGGAAGTCGTCGGTGACGACGCTGCTGGCGTCGAGGTCGGCGCTGATTTTGTCGAACAGCACCACGGGCAGGTCGTAGTCCTGCAAGGCGCGCAGGTGGTCCACGGTGGCCGTTTCGTTGCTCAGGCACACCAGCAGGCCGTCCATGCCGGTGGCGTGCAGCATCTGCGTCACGCGGATTTCCTTTTCAAAGCTTTCGTTGCTCTGGCTCAGCAGCACGTGGTAGCCCTGGCCTTCGGCCACTTCGATGATGCCGCTGATGACGTCGGAGAAGAAAGGGTGCACGATGTCGGGCACCACCACGCCCACCACCCGGTACGACTTCTGGCGCAGCTTCACGGCCATGGGGTGCGGGGCGTAGTGCAGACGCTCGGCGGCGGCGAGCACCAGTTGCTTGGTGGCGATGCTGATGTCGGGGTAGTCCTTCAGGGCCCGCGACACCGTGGCCACGGTCACGCCGAGGGCTTGGGCGATGTCGCGCAGGGTAGCTCGTTTCATAAGGAGGCAGCGACGGGGTAAGGGACGAGGTGAGTGGTCAAAGCTAAGCTTATTATACAACCGCAGCCTGGCATTAGCTTAACAATCGAGTCATAAAAAGAACTACGCTCCTCTTTCAGGACAAAAAATATTTTGCTTTCCGAAATCGATTACGTTACCGATTTCGGAGAAAAAAACAGCATTTCTGCGAGCCTTCTCATTGGTTTTCTGAGAAATATCTCTCAATCTTTACCGCCGTAGCTGCTTCCTTTCACCCGTTTAAACTCTTCTGCCATGGACCCTCTTCCCCGCACGAATCCTGAGTTAGTAAATGGGCTAACGCCTGCGAAAACCGGTCCGGGCCGGACCTAGCAGTTCTCTGGCTGGAGCAATGGATGGCCCGTGGTGCTTGCTGGCCGCGCCTTACGCTACGCCCATACGCCGGCCAGAGCCCCACTCGACAAACTTGGCGATGGCCAGTGGGCAACAGCTATGTCTACAGCCTTTTTCACCAGCTAGTTATGCCTGGCCAACTGCACCGAGGGCCACAAACCTACTCGCTGTAGCAACAGCAGCTTCGTCTTGGATGCGGCAATGCACAACCAAGTCCCAGCACCTAATAACCAATATTTTACCTAGAGGATGTTTCCGGCAAAACCTTAGCAACTGCGTTGCGGTTCACTGCAAACGATTTCAGCAATCGTTTGGGGTGACAACGGCCGTTGCTTTTTTTGATTCCCACCACTAAAACCCTTTCTCATGCGAAACAACTTATACACATCGCTCACGGCGAATACGCTACCGGCCCCGAACCCGGCCGGTTCGTTTCGAGCCAAAGCCCTGCTCAGGCTGCTGGCGGTGAGCCTACTGGCACTGCTGCCGTTGCTGAGCCAGGCACAGGCCAACCGGTCTATATCCGGCAAAGTCACCGATGCCCAATCTGCTGGCCTGCCGGGTGTAACGGTAATTGTGCCGGGCAGCACGGTGGGCACGAGCACGGGCGCCGATGGTGCCTTTCAGTTGCAAGTGCCCGAGACGGCCACCACGCTGACATTCTCCTTTGTAGGCTACGCCACGCAGCAAGTCGACATCACAGGTAAAACCTCGGTGCAGGTATCCTTAAAGGATGACACTCAGGGACTTAGCGAAGTAGTGGTGGTGGGCTACGGTACGGCCCGCAAGCAAGACGTGACCGGCGCCGTAGCGGTAATTGGCGAGAAGGACTTCAACCGGGGCACCTTCACCTCGCCCGACCAACTGCTCCAGGGCCGCGTGTCGGGGGTGCAGGTGAGCAACAACAGCGGGCAGCCCGGTGGGCCATCTACCATCCGCATCCGGGGCAACTCGGCCGTGACGGGCACGGGCCAGCCGCTGTACGTGGTGGACGGCGTGCCGCTTGACGGCCGCACAGCGCGGCCGGGCATAGGCGCCCCTGGTACCCAAGCGGCTAGTGTCGATGTGGGGCAGGGGCCCGATAGCAACCCGCTGAACTTCCTCAACCCCGACGACATTGAGACCTTCACCGTGCTTAAGGATGCCTCGGCTACGGCCATTTACGGCTCGCGGGCGGCCTACGGAGTGGTGCTCATCACCACCAAGAAAGGCAATGCGGGCGCCCCGGTGCTCAGCGTTGGGGCCTCGACCGGCTTCTCGACCATCCTACGCCGGCCCGAGTATCTTGACGCTGGCCAGTACCGCCAAGCCATAACGTATTACAATGTGCCCAGCAGCGGCCCAGTCGGCAGCGCCGGCAATCCTGATAAAGGGGGCAATGTAGATGCCCTCGACGAAATTCTGCGTACTGGCTACCTTCAGAACTACAACGTATCGATGAGCGGCGGCGGCGAAACTGGCCGCTACCGCCTCTCGCTGGGCTACCTCGACCAGGACGGCATCGTGCGCAAAACCGGCTTCAAGAAGTACAGCGCCAACCTCTCGACCAACCTCCAATTTCTGGAAAGCAAGAAGCTGGGCGTGGACGTGAGCATCGCCACCAGTCAGTTTCAGGAAAAGCTGGCCAACATCACCACCGACGCCGGCTTCCGGGGCAGCCTCATCGGGCAGGCCTTGCAGTGGAACCCGACCCAGCCGCTGCGCAACCCCGACGGCTCGCTCTACATCGTGGCTGGCGACGTGGTGAACCCGCTGGCGGCCCAGGAGCTTTATGACGATAATTCGCGGGTCAACACCGTGCTGGCCAGCATCGCGCCTTCCTATAAGTTTACCGATTGGCTCAACTACCGCCTGCAGTTGAGCGTGAACTATAACAGCGGTGAGCGGCGCACGTCCTACGACCAGCGCCTGATTAATCTTCCGGGTATCCGAGACCAGGGCTTTGCCAGCATCAGCAACAGCGAACTGTCCACGCAGCAAATTGCACACACGCTCAATTTCAACAAGGCCATCGTTTCGGACCTGAACCTGAACGCCGTGTTGGGGTATGAGTACACCAACTTTATTAATAAGAGCTCCAGCCTGAGCGGCTTTGGCAATGCGGCTGCGGGCGGCTTTGGCAGCTTAGGTCTTGATTACACCGACTACATTCAGACAACGGCAACCGGCAACCGCAGCATTCGCTCGTCCAACGACCCCACGTATGAGTTGCAGTCGTTTTTCGGTCGTGCCATCTTTAACTACAAAGACCGGTACGTGCTGACCGGTACGCTGCGCCGCGACGAAAGCAGCAAGTTCGGCGCCGACAACCGGGTGGGTTATTTCCCATCGTTTGCCGCGGCGTGGGACCTGAGTCGCGAGTCTTTCTTTCCTTCCGAAAAGCTCACGCAGCTCAAGCTACGGGCCGGCTACGGGCTGACCGGCAACCAAGAGTTTCCCGCTGGTGCGGCCGTGGACCGTTTCGAAGTCCTGGACAACGGGTTGCAGCGACCACTCAATAGTCGCAACCCAAAATTGAAATGGCAGGCGGACCGCCAATTCAACGTTGGCATCGATATCGGGGCGTTCAACAACCGCCTCACGTTCTCGGCCGATTACTTCAACAGAACCACCTCCGATATCTTATTTCCCACCATTCCCGGCCAGCCCGCTCCGCAAATTCAAGCCATCTTCTGGGATAACCTCGACGGCGAGATTGTGAACAAGGGCCTGGAGATGGCCCTGAACACCACGCTGCTGAGCAACGAGAAAGCCGAAGTGAGTTTCAATGCCAACGCCACGTTCATTCGCAACGAGGTAAAAGACCTGGAGGGGCCTGTCATCATCACGGGTGCTATCAACGGGCAGGGGCTGTCGGGAGCTACGTCCCAACTCATACGCAACGGCTACCCCATCAACGCCTTTTTCCTGCCCCGGTTCAATGGGTTTGATGACCGGGGCATCTCCATTCCCCTTGACATTGCCAACCCGGTCTATGGGGGCAGCCCCAACCCCCGCACGCTGCTGGGCTTGGGCCTGAATGCCCGCTACAGCAAGCTGTCGCTGGTGGCCAACATGACCGGCGTGTTTGGCCAGTACGTGTACAACAACACGCTGAACGCCATAGGCGCAGTGGGCGGGATTGGGGCCGGCAAAAACATTGCGCTTTCCACGTTTGAAAACCCGGTCAAAGAAGCGGCCGGCAACGCGGGTGCCGCTTCGACCCGCTACCTGGAAAAAGGCGATTTCCTGAAGATGTCCAACCTAACGCTGTCCTACGCCGTGGGCAACGTGGCTGGCTTTATGAAAGGTGCCCGCGTGTACGCCACGGGGCAGAACTTATTTGTCATCACCGATTACGACGGGTTTGACCCGGAAGTCAACACCGTCAAGACCGGGGCAAACAAAGTGCCTTCAGTCGGCATCGACTACCTGCCCTACCCCAGCGCCCGCACCTTCACTTTCGGCGTCAACTTCAATCTGTAATCACTAATTCATTCCCACCATGAAGTACAATAAGATTGCCTACGCAGGCGCTCTGTTAGCCCTCCTACAAGGGACTGCGAGCTGCGAGCTGACCGAAAAGCTGCAAGGGGAGCTGACGGCCGACCAGATTCCGAAGGGCGACCCGGCGGCCCTGCTCCAGGGCGTGTACAGCGCCCAGCGCGACCCCATCCAGGGCCACGTGAGCGTGTTTGCTCTCCAAGAAGTATCCACCGATGCGCGCATCATGCCCACCCGCGGGCCGGACTGGGACGACAACGGCAAGTGGCGGCAACTGTTCAACCACACCTGGGACGGCAACAACGAGCGGGTGCGCGACACCTTCAATCAGCTCGAAGGCATCGAATTTGCCTCCACCGACTTGCTGCGCTTCGGACCCACGCCGCAACAAGCGGCCGAATCCCGGTTTCTGCGGGCCTGGGCTGAGTTCTTGCTGCTGGACATGTACGACCAGGTGCTATACCGGGAACCGGGCGAAGAACTGAGCAACCTGGCCCGGGTGCGCAAGGGTCCCGAGGCGCTGAACTACATCGTCAGTGAGCTCAACGCCATCCAGAAGGACCTGCCCGACGCCCCCGTGAGCAAGGCCACCAAGGACGCCGCCCGGGTACTGCTCATGAAGTGCTACCTTAACAAGGGAGTCTACGCTAACCGCCAATCGCCGACGTTTGCCGCCGCCGACATGAATCAGGTAATCACGCTGGCCGACGAAATCATCAACAGCAACAAGTACTCATTCACGCCCAACTACTTCGACAACTTTGCGCCCGACAACGGGACCATTGGCCGGGAGAACATTTTCACACAGGAAAATACCTTCGGCAACGGCGGTCCCTTGCGCGATTTATGGAAGTTTGTGTCGCACTACAACATGCGGCCCGTGGACGGCTACAACGGCCCGGCCGTGCCCGGCGCGTTCTACGACCTATTCGAGGCCACCGACAAGCGGCGGGGCATGCCCTACGACGTAGCGGGCGGACCGGCCAACCCCGGCCGGCGCATCAACGTGGGATTCCTTATCGGCCAGCAGTACAACCTGGCCACCGATGCCCCGCTAACCACGCGGAACGGGGCGCCGCTGGTGTTCACCAAAGACGTCAGCCTCGTTGAATCCGGCGGCGACCTTGAAGCCAAGGGCATCCGTCCCATCAAGTACCCCGTCGATTACGTGAGCGAGGTTAAGGGCGGCAACAGCTCCGAGAACGACCACGTGACCTTCCGGCTGGCTGACGTGCTGCTGATGAAGGCTGAAGCTATTCTGCGGGGGGGCACGGCCACCAGCGCCGGCTCCTACGGCAGCACGCCGCTGGCCATCGTGAACGCGCTGCGCACCCACCCCTCGCGCGGGGCCAGCGCCCTGCCCGCCCTCACGCTTGATATCCTGATTGACGAGCGGGGCCGGGAGCTGTACAGCGAGTCGTGGCGGCGGAATGACTTGGTACGGTTCGGCAAGTTCCTGCTAGCTCGCAAAGATAAGCCCGCTAGCAACCCCAGCCGCTTGGTTTATCCCGTGCCGCAGCAGCAGGTAGACATCAACAGCAACATCACGCAGAACCCCGGGTACTAGCCATCACAACGGCCAATTAGGTCAGTGTATGAACAAAACAGGGTAAGCCAACCGCTTACCCTGTTTTGTTCAGGGCCTTGCACGCCCATTTTGCAGGCCAAGGTGGACCGCCTGTCATCGGGGGCAGCCCCTGCTGAACTGTTCAAGAATGTCATTCCAGGCAGGAAGCGGTGAAACCACTTTTTGGCATTGCTCATCAATAATTGGGGGCTCCAGCGGTGGCTTGCTGATGTCAAGTAGCAGTTGCTTCTTATTCGTAAAAAACGTTACATGCTGACTTCTCCCCTGCGAAGGTTGAACATATGGTTGTGCACGCTGGCGCTGGCATCTCCAGCGGCCCTTTTTGCCCAAGCGCCCGACCCCTGGCGCGTGACGGCCGACCAGATTAACCCGGCCAATTACTACGGCGTGACGGTGGCCAACGGCATGCTGGGCATTGTGTCCTCGCCCGAGCCCTTCAAGGTAAAAAGCGTGGTGCTGGCTGGGGCCTACGACCAGTACGGCCGCGGCCGGGTGAGCAACTTCCTCAACAGCTTCAACCTGCTGAACATGTACCTGGAAGTGGACGGCCGGCGCCTGGCCGCGGCTGACGCCACCAATTTCCGGCAGGAGCTCGACATGCAAGGCGCCAGCCTGACCACCACCTTCGACTACGGCGACAAGGCCACCATACGCTACACGTACTACGCCCTGCGGCACCTGCCGTTCACGGTGCTGCTCGACGTGGCGGTGACGGCCAAAAAGGACCTGGCCCTGACCGCCGCCAGCGTGATGGAAGCCCCGGAGGCATTGCGCGACGCGCAGAACTATTACAATGAAATCGACCGGCCCCACGCCCGGCTCAGCCTGCTCACGTCGTCGGCCAAGAGCCCCACGGGCAAGATGCAGCTCTGCGCGTCGACCTCGTTTCTGTTCGGCGAGGCGCACGGGCAGGAACCGGCAGTCATCCACGAGATGTGGGACAGCAACATGCACCTGATGAAGTTCGGCAAAGCGCTGAAAGCGGGGCAAACTTACGCCTACGCCGTAGCGGGCTCCAGCATCACCTCGGCCCACCACGATGACCCGCTGAACGAAGCCGAGCGCCTCACCATTTTTGCCCGGCTGGAAGGCAAGGAGCGCCTGCTGGCGTTCCACCGCAACGCTTGGAAGGAACTGTGGCGCAGCGACGTGCAGATAACCGGCGACGCCCAGGCCCAGCAAGACGTGCATTCGATGCTGTACCACCTCTACAGCTTCTCGCGGGCGGGCACCGATTTTTCGCCCTCGCCGATGGGCCTATCGGGGCTGGGCTACAACGGCCATGTGTTCTGGGACACCGACCTATGGATGTTCCCGGCGCTGTTGGTGCTGCACCCAGAGATAGCGAAGTCGATGGTGGAATACCGCTTTCGGCGGCTGGAGCCGGCCCGGCGCAACGCCTTCGCCCACGGCTACCGCGGCGCCATGTACCCCTGGGAAAGCGCCGACTCCGGCGTGGAGGAAACGCCGGTATGGGCCCTAAGCGGGCCGTTTGAGCACCACATTTCGGCCGACGTAGCGCTGGCCGCTTGGCAGTACTACTGCGTGACGCAGGACAAGGCGTGGCTGCGCGAGAAAGGCTGGCCCATCCTTTCGGCTACGGCCGATTTCTGGGCCAGCCGGGTGGAGCGCAACGGGCCCGGCCACTACGACATCAAGAACGTAGTGGCGGCCGACGAGTGGGCCGAAAACGTGGACAATAACGCCTTCACCAACGCCGCGGCCCAGGTGAACCTGCAAAACGCCACGACCGCCGCCAAGCTGCTGGGCCTGCGCCCCGACCCGGACTGGGCGCTGGTGGCGCGCAACATCCCCATCCTTCAACTAGCCGACGGCGTGACCCAGGAACACGCCACCTACAAGGGCGAGGGCATTAAGCAGGGCGACGTGAACCTCCTGGCCTACCCGCTCAAAACCATTACCGAACCGGCCCAAATCCGCAAAGACCTGGCCTACTACGAAACCCGGGTGCCCACCGAAGGCACCCCGGCCATGACCCAGGCCATTTTCGCGCTGCTATACGCCCGCCTGGGCAACGCCGAGAAGGCCAGCCTCTGGTTTAAGGACGCTTACGTGCCCAACCTGCTGCCGCCCTTCCGGGTGATTGCCGAAACCAAGGGCGGCACCAACCCCTACTTCGCCACTGGCGCGGGCGGCGTGCTGCAAGCCGTTCTGATGGGATTTGGCGGGCTCGACATTACGCCCAATGGCCTCGTGCAAGTGAAAAGCACGCTGCCTACGGGCTGGCAGTCGGTGCGAATTACGGGTGTTGGGCCTCAACGCAAAACCTACTCCGTGGGCCGCTAAGCGACCGGTGGCCCGGCGCGATTCGCGGGGCAATTCATTGTCTATTTCCTGACCCTATGGCTATTTCCGCTGCTCCTTCGCCGTCTGCCGCCACGCTGCGTTTGCCGGCGGTGTCGTTCTGGGACATCCTGAACATGAACGTGGGCTTTTTCGGCTTGCAGTACAGCTTCGGCTTGCAGCAAACCAACATGAGCCCCATTTATTCCTACCTGGGCGCCGACCCCGAAAAGCTGCCGTTTCTGTGGCTGGCCGGGCCGCTCACCGGCCTGCTGGTGCAGCCCATTGTGGGCGCGCTGAGCGACCGCACCACCAGCCGCTGGGGCCGGCGCACGCCCTACTTTCTGGTGGGCGCACTGGTGTGCAGCATGTGCCTGCTGGCCATGCCCTTCAGCCGGGCCGTGTGGATGGCCGCCAGCCTGCTCTGGATTCTGGACGCGGCCAACAACGTGACCATGGAACCCTACCGCGCCTTCGTGAGCGACCAGCTGCCGGCCGAGCAAGTGCCCACCGGCTTCCTCACCCAAAGCTTTTTCACGGGCCTGGGCATCACTTTGGCCAATTTTACGCCCTCGGTGCTGGTGTACCTGGGCTTGCTCAGCGCCACGGCGCGCAGCTCGAACAACATTCCGCACACCACCTACGCAGCATTCGGCATCGGGGCGGCCGTGAGCATCGGGGCCATTCTGTACTCGGTGCTGAAGGTGCGGGAAAAGCCGCTGGACGCGGCGGCCGTGGCCGCCATTCGGGCCGAGCCGGGCGGCGTGGGCGCTACGCTGCGCGAAATTGGCGGGGCCCTGCGGGAAATGCCCCTGGCCATGCGCCAAATGAGCGTGATGATGCTCTGCAACTGGTACGGCATTTTCTGCTACTGGCAGTACATCACGCTGTGTTTGGCCCGCACCATCTACAACACTTCCGACCAAAACTCGGCGGGCTTTGCGCAGGCCCAGCTGCTCACCGGCCGCGTGAACGGTACCTACAACGTCGTCACGTTTTGCAGCGCGTTTCTGCTGGCCTACCTGGTGCGGCGCTGGGGCGCCAAGCCCGTGCACATGCTCAGCCTGACGCTGGCGGGGCTGGGCCTGCTGCTGCTGCCGAACGTGCACAACCCCTCCTTGCTGATGGCTCCCATGCTGGGCCTGGGCATTGGCTGGGCCAGCATGATGGGCACCACCTACGCCCTGCTGGCCAGCAGCATCCCGAAGGCCCGCACCGGGGTATACATGGGCATTTTCAACTTGTTCATCGTGGTGCCGATGCTGATTCAGACGCTGACCTTTTCCTGGGTATTTCGGCACGTGCTGGACGCCCGGCCCGAAAACGTCATTCGGCTGGCCGGGGCGCTGTTTCTGGCCGCCGCCGCTGCAGTGCTGCTCATACGTTCCCCTGACCGCAATGCCGCCCCGGAAGCCTAATCACCATTCAATTAGGCACAAAGAACGTCATGCAGAGCGCAGCGAAGCATCTGGCGTGCAGTCACTAATCAGTGACGCTTTAACAAAAATTACCACCACACGCGAGATGCTTCGCTGCGCTCTGCATGAGGGCTTATTTCAAGTGGGCTTTTAGATAACTCTACTGTAGCGAGCCTTCGTTTCTACCGATACGTACGCTGCACGGTTTTCCTTTTGCGCCGATTTCACTTTACCCATGTCCCACGCCACCCCCGAGGCCCTGCTCCTGTTGCACGCCGCCAGCACGCCCGCCGGTTTTGTGGCCAGCGTGCGCGACCTGGCCAACTACCAGCGCATCTGGACCCGCGACGGCGTCATCACGGGCCTAGCCGCCTTGCTGAGCCAGAACGAGGAGCTGATAACGGTGTTTCGGGCTACGCTAGCTACCATTTTCGCGCACCAGCACGCCACTGGCTTTTTCCCTTCTAACGTGGACCCCGTCACCCACCAGGCCAGCTACGGCGGCAACTGCGGCCGGGTCGACAACGTGAGCTGGGCGGTGGTAGGTTTGCTGCAGTACGCGCACCTGGCGCCCGATGGCGCCGCCTTTGCCGCTCCCTACGCCGCGCAAGTGGCGCGGGCTTTTGGCGTGCTCGACGCCTGGGAGTTCAACGGCAAGCACCTCGTGTACGTGCCCCAAAGCGGCAATTGGGCCGACGAATACGTGCAGCACGGCTACGTGCTCTACGACCAGCTCCTGCGGGTGTGGGCCCTGGAGTTGGCCGCCCGCCACTACGCCCGCGCCGACTGGGCCGCGCAAGCTGCCGCCATCCGGGCCGTGCTTAGCCGCAACTACTGGCCCGACCCTGCCGCCGACCCCGCCACCCTCTACGCCCCCAACCTGGTGCACCAGCTGCAAAAGGCGCCCACCGGCCACTGGCTCCTGGGTTTCAATCCGGCCCGGGTGTACCCGCAGCTCGACCTGGCGGCCAATGCCCTGGCTTTGCTCCTGGGGCTGGGCACGCCGGCCCAGGACGCCGCGCTGCTGCGCCTGCTGGCCGAGCGGCTGGCCGCCCAGCCCGGGCTGCTGCCCGCTTTTAGCCCCGCCATTGAAAGAACCGACCCGCTGATGGCCGAACTGGCCGACAACTATGCCTACGAGTTTCGCAACCTTCCTCACGAGTTTCACAACGGCGGGCGGTGGCCGGTGTGGAACGGCTGGCTGGCCGCCGCCCTGCACCAGCGCGGCGCCGTGGCGCTGGCCGCCGACCTCGGCCAGCGCCTAGCCGAAGCCAACCGCCACAACCCCCTCGATGCCGCCCGCTGGGGCTTTTACGAAAACCTGCACGGCCAAACCCACGCGCCCATCGGCGTACCGTATTGCACCTGGAGCGCTGCCGGCAGCGTACTGGCCGAGGCCTATGCCCAGGGCCAGCGCTTACTTACTTTTTAGTTGCTGGCTGTTTTTAGTTGTCAGTTGCTCGTTGTCAGTTGTTAGTGGCTAACCGAATATGTACCAACAAGCTAATAATCAATACTTAACAACAAAGTCGACAACTAACAACTGACAACTAGCAACTAACAACCAAATAACCCAACCCGCTATGCTTTCCCAGCCCCACTCGCCCGTGACCGCTGCCGGGCCTGCTCCCGCTACTGGTGGCCTGCTGGCCATTGGCGAGGCGCTGATTGACATTCTCACCACCGATTTTGTGGGGGATTTGTCGCAGGTCACAACCTTGCAGGCGGTGGCCGGGGGCAGCCCTGCCAACCTGTGCCGGTTTGTGCAGCACTGCGGCGGTAAGGCCCAGCTGGTGGCCGCCGTGGGGCAGGACGGGCTGGGCGAAATCCTGGTGCGAGCCTTGGCCGGAGCGGGCCTCAGCACCACGCACGTGCACCAGCTGCCCGACCGCGCCACAAGCATCATCGTGGTGGGGCGCTCGCGCGACACGCCCACCTTCATTCCCTACCGCAGCGCCGACCGCCACCTGCCGCCCGTGGACCCCGCCCTCGTGGCCGAAGCCGCCGTGGTGCACACCACCGCCTTCGCCCTGAGCCGGCAACCCGCCCAGCGCCACGTGCTCGACGCCCTGGCCACGGCCACCGCCCACGGCCGCCAAGTGTCCGTTGACTGGAACTACGCCGAGCCCATCTGGCGGCGCAGCAACAACGCCGCGGCCGTGTGGCAGGAGGTGCTGGCCCACCGGCCGCTGCTCAAAGTCAGCCTCGACGACGTGGTGCGGTTTGGGGAAGTACCGCCTACGCCCGAGGCGGCCATGGCGTTTTTGGCGCCGGCACCGGCGCGGGTGCTGTGCCTCACCGGCGGGGCCGCCGGGGTGTGGTACCGGGCCGACCAGGGCGCCTGGGAGCACCAGCCCGCGCCGCCGGTGGAAGTGCACGACGCCACCGGCGCCGGCGATGCCTTTTGGGCCGGTTTCCTCACCCACTGGATGGCGCGAGCCCCCGTGGCCGAGTGCGTGCAGCAGGGCATTCGGACGGCGGCGCGGCGCCTGCAGGGGCAATTGGCTTAGAGCAAAGCGGAGGCGTGCGCCGCTTTTTGCGGCAGCTGTAGCTCTCCAAGCGCGCTGCTGACGTTTCGTTCCGGTAGCGGGGCGCTACAGCAAGCTTTGAAAAAACTCACCGGTAAAGTCCGGGGCGAAATGCAGCACGTTGGGCAGGTGGGCAAATTCCGCTACCTCGTGCGTGGTGGTGAGCACCACGGCTTGCATGCCGGCGTTGTGGGCGGCCTCGGCGCCTTTGGGTACGTCCTCGAACACCACGCAGTCGGCGGGCGCGGCGCCCAGCAGCGCTGCGGCTTTGAGGAAGGTTTCGGGGTGGGGCTTGCTCAGGGCCACGTCGTCGGCGCTGACGATGGCCTGGAAGTAGTGCCGGATGTTCAGGTTATCGAGCACGAAATCGATGTTAAACGGGATGGCCGCCGAGCCGATGGCCATGGGAATGCCGCGCCGGTGGGCCGCTTCCAGAAACTCCGCCAGCCCCGGCAGCAACGCCAGGTGCGGCAGGAATTCGGCCTGGTAGCGTTTCTCTTTTTCCAGCGCGAGGCGGTCCATTTCTTCGCTCGTGAAGCGGTTGGGCCCGAACATGCGCACCAGCACTTCCTGGTTTTTGCCGTACATCTGCGGCTTCACTTCCTCCCAGGCAAATTGCCCGCCCAGGTCGTGGTTGAAGAGGTGCTGCCAGGCGCGGGTGTGGTATTCCATGTCGTGAATCATGGTACCATTCATGTCGAAAATAAAGGCTTTCATGCAAGTAGGTTAGTAGCGCGAGCCGCAAAGTTCGCCTTGGAATGAGTTTCCGAGCCGGTGGGTGGTGGACATTCCCACTCAGCCGTTGCAGCGCGCGAGAAGCCCTCGCGGACGCCCGTCGGGCCCGCGAGGCAGCAGTTGACTGATTGTCAATTGGGTTGGTCTTTGAGAGAAGTGAAAACAGATATAGTTGTTACCAGTCCTTTCATGTAATGAACCGGAGCCCATGAAACGCAGGCAGTTTATCAAAAACGGGGGCGTCCTGGCTTTTGGAGTCGGGGTATTCGGCAACATCAGTTGGACCGACCGCGCTTTCGTGGGCGACACGGCCACCTCGACCGACATTCTGGGCCCTTTTTACCGGCCGGGCGCGCCCCTGCGGCAAAACCTGAACCCGCCCGATTTCCAGGGCGAAGTGCTGCAATTGTTCGGCACCATCTACAAAGAAGACGGGAAAACCCCGATGCCGAACTGCCTCGTCGAGGTATGGCAATGCTGGGCCGATGGCTTGTATGACACCGTTTCGAACGACTTCACTTACCGGGGCAGCCAGCAGGTGGGCCGCGATGGCAAGTACCGCTTCACCATCACCAAACCGGTGCCGGAGCCGGTGGACGCGGCCTCCTCGGTTTTTCGCCCTGCGCACATCCACCTCCGCATTTCCGCCATCGGCGGGCAAGACCTGATTACGCAAATCTATTTCGCCGGCGACCCTTACCTCGACGGCGGCCCCAGCACCAAGCCGCCCTTGGCGGTCAACCGCATTTTGTCGCTCAAAAAGCTTCAACACAACGAAAGTGAAATTCGCTTCGACGTTGTGCTGAAGCAGCAGTACTTGCCCGACGACCGCCTGTTTCACGACGTGTCCGGCATTTACAAGATGAGCAACGACACCGTGATGGAGTTTTACCGCAACGGTGATTTGCTTTTCTACAAGACTGACCACCAAATCTGGGGCGCCTTGTCCTACGCCGGAAACAACACCTTCGTGGGCGGCGCCAACGACACCGAGGCCCGGTTTGAGCTGCAGCCCCAAGGTCAGGCAACCGTTCGGTTTCGTTTCATCCGGCGAAGGAAGCTGGAGCTGGAAGGAACCAAATTTCTGCTCTACGAAAAGCAAGGCTGATTCTCAGCCTTTGGCCATGCGACGGTCCGGCCACGGCGTTCGCTCATAGAAACACCCGGAACGTGGTGCCCTCGCCCACTTCGCTTTCTACCTCCACGTGGCCACCGTTGCTCTGCACAATGCGGTTGACGAGGTAGAGGCCCACGCCGGTGCCCTCGGTGTGGTCGTGGAAGCGACGGAAGAGGTGGAACAGCTCGTCGCGGTGCCGCTGCACGTCGAAGCCCAAGCCGTTGTCCTCCACCAGCAGCATGGGCCGGTCCTGCTCCAGCCACAAGGAGATGTGCACGCGGCTCGGCCGGCCGGGGTCGGCGTACTTGAGCGAGTTGCTAATCAGGTTGAGCAGGATGGTGCGCAGGTTGGCGCGCGCGTAGGAAATGGTGGGCCGCGCCGCAAAGTCGGTGGTGACGCGGGCGCGGGCGGCCAGCATCTGGGGTTGCAGGGTTTGCAGCACTTCCTGGGTCAGCTCGGCCAGGTCCACGGTTTCGGCGGGCAGGTCGGGCAGGCGCTGGGCCTGGCCCACAGCAGCCAGGTCGTCGATGGTGGTGGCGAGCTGGACCAGGGCCTCTTTCACCATCGGCAAGAGTATTTCTTGCTCGGCGGGGTCGGTGAACGTGGTGGAATGGCGCAACTCATCAAAAAGGCCCGCGAGGTTATTCACCGGTTGCTTGAGGTCGTGCGAGGCCGCGTACACGAAGTTGTCGAGGTCGAGGTTGGTGCGGGTGAGCTGCTGGTTGGCGGCCCGTAGCTCGGCGTTGCGGGCAATTACGGCTTGGTTGGCGGCGGTGAGCTCGGCGTTGGCCTGGGCCAGCAGCTGGCGCGCGGCCACTTGCTCGCTCACGTCGGTAGCCACGGCCGCAACGCCCGTAACGTGGCCGTGGCCGTCGCGCAGGGGCTGGTACACGAAGTTCACAACCAGCGTTTCGAGCTGGCCATTGCGCTGCAGCTGCACGGGCTGCTCCTGCGCCGCGTGGGGCTCGCCGCTGGTCACTACGCCTTTCAGCAACAGCTCAAACCCTTGGCCCTGCAGCTCGGGCAGGGCCGTGAGCAGCGGCCGCCCCAGCAGCTCGGCCCGGGGGTGGCCCCACAGGGCGCACATGCCGGGGTTGGCCAGCTCGATGACGAATTCTGGCCCCCGGAACACGGCAATGGCCACCGGGGCTTGCTCGAACAGCAGCTGCAGCTGCGCGTCGCGGCGGCTTACCTCGGCTTGCAGCGAGGCGGCCTCTTGCCGGGCCAGCACTTCCTGGCTCACGTCGAAGGCAAACGAGGAAACGCCCACCGTCACGCCGTTTTCCTGGTAGGCCTGGTAGGTGAAGTTCAGGTAGCGGGGTTGCGGGCCCTGGCCGCGGTCGTGGGTGCCGGCCAGCACCTCGCTGCCAAAATACGGCTCGTTGGTGGCATACACGCGGTCGAGCAGGGCAATGAACCCGCCGTCCAGGGACTCGGGTATGGCTTCCGCGGTGGGCCGGCCCATGAGCTGCCGGTCCGGAAACAACCCCTGGTAGGCCGGGTTCACGTAGTCGATGCGGTGCTCGGGGCCCCGGGCAATGAACACCAGGGCCGGGGTTTGCTCGAACACCTGGTAGAGCGTTTCGCGCTGGCGCACCAGCTGCTCGGCCGCCTTCAGCGCCTCAGCTTGCATGCGTTCGGTTTGGCGGCGGGCCAGCACCCGCTCGGTCACGTCGAAGGCGAAGATGGACACGCCCACCGTAGCCCCAGCCTCCTGATAGGCCTGGTAGGTGAAGGTGTAGTACGCCTCGGGCAGGAGGTTGCCGGCCAAATCGCGCACTTGCAGAGGCAGCTCGTTGCCGAAATAAGGCTCGCCGGTGCGGTACACTTGGTTCAGCAGGTCGATGAAACCGAAATCTACCGTCTCGGGCAGGGCCTCGGCAATGGGGCGCCCCAGCAGCTGGCGGCCCGGAAACAACCCCTGGTAGCCGGGGTTCACGTAGTCGAACCGATGCTCCGCGCCGCGCAGGATGGCCACGCTGGCCGGGGTTTGCTCAAACACCTGGTACAAGGTTTCGCGCTGGCGCACCAGCTGCTCGGCCGCCTCCAGCGCCTGGGCTTGCAGGGCTTCGTTGCGCCGCCGCGCTTGTGCCTGCTCCGTTACTTCCAGGGCAAATACAAGAATGCCATCAATTTGCCCGTGCTCGTCGTAGCGGGCCTGCTGTATGTAGTTGAAGTACCGCTCTTCCAGCACGCCGTCTTCGGGCCGGGCAATGGGGATGAGCAGGCTGGGCTCCTCGTGGGTAATTCCGGTATCGTACACCTTACGGAACGTGCGGTACACTTCGTGCTCGGCAATCTCGGGCAGCGCCTGCAGAATGGGTCGGCCGAGCAGCCGGCGCCCGGGGAAAAGCTGTTGGTAGGCCGGGTTCACCAATTCGTATACCAGCTCGGGGCCGTCGAGAATGCAGATGGCGGCCGGCGCCTGCATGAAAAAGCGCTCCAGGCGGGCCCGTTGGCGCTCGGCTTCGGCGCTGCGGTCGGCCACGCGGGCTTCCAGCTCCTGGTTGAGCTCGCGCAGTTCGAGCTGGGCGTGAAACAAGTCGTCGTTGCTGGACCGAATTTCGTCGTTGGCCGCTTGCAGCTCCTCGTTGGCCGATGCCAGCTCTTCGTTGGCTGTAGCCGTTTCCTGCTCGCTGGTGGCCAGTTTTTCGCGGGCGCGCACCTGCTCGGTCACCTCGTAGGCGAACACCAGAATGCCGTCGATGGCGCCTTGGGCATTGCGCCGAGGCTGATAGATAAAGTTATAATAGCGCCTTTCCAGTTGGTTGGGGCGAGTGGTATCGTGGTCGAGGCGCACCAGCATTTCGTTGACACGGCAGGTTTCGCCGGTGCGGTACACCTCGTTGAGCAAGCCAAAAATGGGCTGGTCGACCAGCTCGGGCATGGCCCGGCGAACGGGCAGCCCCAGCAGCAGCCGCTCGCCCACCAGTTGCTGGTACAGCGGGTTCACCAGCTCAAACACGTGCTCGGGGCCGGCGAAGATGCAAATGATGGCCGGCGCCTGCATAAACGTGCTGCGCAACGACTCGCGCTGGCTTTCGGCCTCGGCCAAGGCG
The DNA here is from genome assembly GCF_036388155.1 of Hymenobacter sp. Lineage (NCBI taxonomy): Bacteria > Pseudomonadati > Bacteroidota > Cytophagia > Cytophagales > Hymenobacteraceae > Hymenobacter > Hymenobacter sp. The sequence goes on from NZ_DASVSI010000181.1 coordinate 30,842, forward strand.
GCGTGCTCGCGCGCCTGGGCTTCGCGCAGGGCCACTTCCACGGCCGAGCGGCCGTGGTGGGCCGTGTCGTGAAAGCTCACCAGCAGCCCCTCCCCCACGCGCTGGGCCGAGAGCTGAAAGTAATTGTCCAGCCCGTCGCCCTGGTAGTTGACTTCCATCCGCATGGGCTGGGGCTGGCCCGAGTCGAACGCCTCGCAGAGAAACGCAAACACACCGGTGTCGAGCGTGTGCGGGTAGTGCTGCAGGTAGGTGCCCTCGGGCCGGGCCGGCTGCTGCAGGATGTGTTGCGCGGCCGGGTTTAGCAGGGCAATGGCAAAGTCCTCAATTTGACCTTCCGCGCCCCGAATGGGCAGGTAGAGGGCCACGCCCGAAAGCGACGCTCCCAGTATGCCCTGCACCAATTCATTCAGCGGGAATAATGGGCGAAGCTCTTCGGGGAAAGACGTGGGAGCAGCGGCAGAAGCGGGCATGTGGCGAAAGTAAGCACTGCGCAAAGGGTAGTGCAACCCATACGGAATTCTGGCGGACATGACCGTCGCGCCGCGCGGCCGGGCACGCTACGCAAACAGCCAACTCGACGCATCGAACACGCATCGAAAAAAAATTTGCACCGCACCGGTAACGAAAACGCAAACCGCCGGTAACCTTCCCACACTCGCTCAGTTTCCCCGCTCGAATCTGCCGCAACGCAGCCTTGCCGCTATTTCCGACGCCTATTGCTTTGCTGGGCTCGCTTCCTCGCTTATCACTCACCTTTCAACAGTTGCTCTTTTTTTCTGCATCATGGTTCTTTCTACATTTTCGTTTCGCGGCCCTTTTCTGCTCCATCTTTTTCTGCTTGTCTGCGGGGTCCTGATGGCCTCCCCGGCACAGGCCCAAACCGCCGGCGTGGTGTCGGGAGCCGTGCGTTCGGGTGCGGGCGCGCCCATCGAATTCGCCACCGTGACGCTGCACCGCGCCGCCGATTCGGCGGTGGTAAAAACCGAGTTTAGCGACGCCCAGGGGGCGTTTCGCTTCGAGCGCGCGCCTACTGGCCGCTACCGGGTGTCGGCGTCGCAGGTAGGTTTTGTTCGGTTTTGGAGCGAGGCGTTTGAGTTGCCCGCCGAGGGCCTGGCCCTGCCGGCCTTCGTCCTGCAAACCAGCGCCGCTACTGCCCTGAAAGAAGTGACTGTAGTGGGCCAAAAGCCCCTGTTTGAGCGCCTGGCCGACCGCACCGTGGTGAACGTGGAAGGCTCGACGCTGGCAGCGGGCAATACGTCCCTCGACGTGCTGGCCCGCTCGCCCGGCGTGACCGTGGACGGCAGCGACAACCTCGCCCTGAAAGGCCGTACGGGCCTGCTGGTGCTCATCGACGGCAAGCGCCAGCCCATGACGGGCTCCCAGCTGGCCGACTACCTGCGCGCCCTGCCCGCCGACCAGCTCAAGAGCATTGAGCTGATTACCAACCCGCCGGCCAAGTACGACGCCCAGGGCGGCGCCGGCATCATCGCCATCAACCTGAAGAAGGACCAGCGCCTGGGCACCAACGGCAGCTTCAACGCCAGCCTGGGCCGGAGCGACTACACCAAGTTCACCACCGGCCTCACCCTCAACCACCGGCGCGAGAAGGTGAACATGTTTTCGTCGGTTACCTACGCCAAACGCGAGTTTTTTAGCGAGCGCAACACCTACCGCTATTTCTACGAGACGCGCGACGGCCAACCCGCGCTGATAGGCACCAGCGACCAGCGCAACAGCACGGTCTCAACGAGCCACTTCATCTACTCGCGGGCGGGCGCCGACTTCACCCTGTCCAAGACCACGGTGCTGGGCGGCGTGGTTACGCTTTTCTCCGTGCCCAACCCCGGACCCAGCAGCCGGGGCCTAAACACCAGCGTGTTTTACGATGCCGACGGCCGGGTGCAGGAGTCGTATTCGGCCCTGAGCACCAGCTTGGGCTACGACCCCAACTTCTCGGGCAACGTCAATTTCAAGCACACCTTCGGGGAAGGCACCGGCCGCCCCGAGCTCACGGCCGACGTGGACTACTCGCAGTACTCCAACCGCCGCACGCAAAGCCAAACCACGTTTTTTGAGCCCAATGAAGCCTTCAACACCCTGGCCAGCGACCAAACCAGTGAGCTGAGCATCCGGGCGGTGAAGGCCGACTACATGCAGGCCCTCAACGAGAAAACGCGCCTTGAAGCCGGGGCCAAAGCTAGCGTGGTGACGGCCGACAACGACATTCGCTTCGAGAACACCCGCCTGGGCGTGACCACGCTCGACCGCAACCTAAGCAACCGGTTTAAGTACGACGAATTCATCTCGGCTGCTTACGTCAACCTCAACCACACCGTGGGCAAGCTCAACGTGCAGGGCGGCCTGCGCGGCGAGCAAACCCACGCCAAAGGCCAGCAGGTAACCACCAACGAAGGCTTCGTGCGCGACTACTACCAGCTGTTTCCGAGCGCGGCCCTGAAGTACAGCCTCAACGAGCGCCACGAGACTTCGCTGTCGCTGAGCCGCCGCATCAACCGCCCCGGCTACGGGCAGCTCAATCCCTTCCGCTTCATCATCGACCCGGCCACTTCCGGCAAAGGCAACCCCGACCTGCGCCCCGAAACCAGCCTCAACACCGAGGTCAACTACACCTACAAGCAGAAGTACACCCTCGGCCTGAGCTACAGCCGCACCGACGACCCCATCACCGACGTGGCCTACCCCGAAACCGACAGCACCACGGTGTCGACCAACGTCAACCTCGACCTGCAGCACTACGTGGCCCTCACCCTCACGGCGCCCCTCACGGCCGGCAAGTGGCTCAGCATCTACAACAACGCCATCCTCTACTACATCCATTACCAGGGCAACTTGGCTAACACCTCGCTGCGCGCCGGCAAGCCCACCCTCAACTTCACCAGCAACTGGACCTTCACGATGGGCAAGGGCTGGGGCGCCGAGCTAAACGGCCGCTATACCTCGGCCCAGCGCGTGGGCTTCTTCGAGTTCAAACCCATGGGCCAAGTGGGCGTGGGCATCAAAAAAGACCTGTGGGAGCGCAAGGGTACCGTGCGCCTGGCCGTTACCGACATTTTCTACACCGCCCCGCTGCGGGCCGTTTCGGAGTACACCAACTACCGCCAGGACCTGTACCTGCGCCGCGACTCGCGCGTGGCTACGCTCTCCTTCAACTGGCGCTTCGGCAACGACAAGGCCACCGCCACCCCCACCCGCCGCACCGGCGCAGAAGAGGAACGCCGCCGCGCCCAGTAGCGCCGGCAGCGGTGGTTTAGGCAGGGTAGCCCATGGTCCAGCCGGCCCGCGGCACCGGTGGACGTTCCGGCCCTTTTACCAATCGGTCGGCCACGGCCCCAGCCACGAAGGCGTAAATGCCCTTGTGAATGAGGTCGATGGTTTGCTCGTCTCGGGGCCACGTCCAGGGTAGCGCGCCCACCCCGGTGGCGTTTTCCAAAGTTTGGTCGTTGAGCAGGCGGAAATTCATGAACAGAAACGACCCCACCGGCCCGCGCAGGCCTTTGGCAGCCATCAGCCCGCGCACGGCGCCCAGCACAATGCCCTGCCCCCAGTGCATAGCCCAGTTCATGCCGAGGCGCTGGTCGTCGGGCTTGTGCGGCTGGCCCAGCAGGCGCTCCAGGGTATGAGCCGGCACGTAGGAATCGGGACGGTTCGTGAAGCGCTGCTCCACCTTTTCGGCCAACGTCATGGCGGCTACTCCGGCCGCGCCGGCCACTATTCCCCACAGGGCAGCTTCGCTCGTTTTCATTCGCTAGGTTGATGAAGCAGCCACCACAGGCCGCGTGAAAAAGGGGCCCTGAGTCCGGTTACAAACCGAGCCCAGGGCCCCAAAACGTACGCGCCGCTTAATAAGTAGTTGGCCTATTTGGCTTGAAAATCCAGCCTGCACAACCCACTGCCGAGGCTACTACTCCTTGCTGTTCAGCTATTTTCGGCGCAACTCTCCGCGCTATAGCCTTGGCTGCCTTGCACGAAAGCCATGCGTAGTTCAGGCATTCTATGCAGGGCGGCGGTGCTTACTATTTTCCACATTCGCCGCTTGTTTGTTCCGAAGCGGTTTAGTAAGTCGGCACCGCCCGGTCCGACGCCCGAGGCGCCCGACCGGTTGCCGCCCACACGATACGCTACCGGCCGTTCACCGACAACCGGTC
>NZ_DASVSI010000182.1:0-27318 GCF_036388155.1 Hymenobacter sp.
CCACGCTACTTTTTGTCGGCCTCCCCCTCTCCCCAAGGAGATTGGAAATGAGGCGCCCATAAAACGTTTCAGCCACGCTCAGCAGGACGGCCTTTTTACGAGCTGGCGCTAACCAGTCACAGGGCCAATTCCCGCACTCAACGCTAGGCGGTACGGCTGGGGTTTCGCGTAAGTTTGGCGTTCCAACCTTGAGCATGATAAAACGCATCCTTCAGCACTTCGCGGCACGGGTTCTCACGGCGGGGCTGAGCTTTGCGGTGGTGTGGCTCACGGCGCGGTACCTGGGGGCCGCGGGCCGCGGGGAGGTGAGCCTGTTTTTTACCGACATGTCGGGGCTGGTGTTGCTGACAGGGCTGCTGGGCGGTTCGTCGCTGATATATCTGGTGCCGCGCCGCAACGTGTGGCACCTGCTGCTGCCGGCCTACGGTTGGGCTCTGGTGGTGAGCGTGCTGGGCGCCGGCGCGGTGGGCCTGCTACGGCCCGTGAGCCTGGCGTACGTGTTGCATTTGGGGGGCGTCACGCTGGTGCAGGTGCTGCTGTCGGTGAACGTGTTTTTGCTGCTGGGGCGGCAGCGCGAGCGGACTTACAACGGCCTTACTACGGCTCAGGCGGCGCTGTTGGCGGTTTCCCTGGCCCTGGCTTTTGGGCCGTTCGGGTGGGCTACGGTCACGGCTTATTACTACGCCAACTACGTGGCCTACGGTCTGCCCTGGCTCATCAGTACGGCGCTGTTGCTGCGGCTCCCCGATGCTCGGCGCCGCGCGGCCACTCCCAGCCGGGCCCGCCGCCGGGCCGTGGCCCGCGAGCTGGCGCGGCACAGCCGGGGCGCCCACCTGTCCAACCTGCTCACCTTCGCCAATTACCGCTTTGGCTACTACGCCGTGGCGTATCTGGCCAGCGCCAAGGCGCTGGGCGTGCTGTCGGTGGGGGTGGCGCTGGCCGAGGCCATCTGGCTGATTCCGCGCAGCACGGCGCTCATGCACTACGTGGCCTTGGTCAATGCCGCCGACAAGCCCGGCCATGCCCACGCGGCGTTGCGCAACGGCCGGCTGACCCTGCTGGCGACGGCAGCGGCCGTGCTGGCGCTGGCGGCCGTGCCGGCCACTTGGCTGGCAGCTGTTTTTGGTCCTGAGTTCGGCGCGGCGCACGGCGTCATTCTGGCCCTGGCGCCGGGCATTCTCATCAACGGGGCCGGCATGCAATTCAGCGGGTATTTCAGCGGCACCGCCAACTACCGCGTAAACAACCGGGCCGCCCTGCTGGGCCTGGCCGTGACCGTGCCGGTGAGCCTGCTGCTGGTGCCCTACCTGGGCATGGTGGGCGCGGCCTTGGGCATGACGGCTTCTTACACCGCCAGCGTGGCGTACCTGTTCTGGCACTTCCGGCACGCCACCGGGGCCACCGGGGCCGACGTTTTGCCCGGTTGGGCCGACGTGCAATGGATGATTAAGGGAATAAGGGGTGTGAGATAGGGAGTGTCATTGCGAGCGCAGCGCAGCAACCCGTCCTCGCTCAGCGACCAGCCTGAGGTTGCGACTAACTCAACATACAGAGCCCTACCGGGTACGACCCCGGCATTGCGCAGTGCTGGGGTCGTACCCGGTAGGGCTTGTCACATTATAAAGGGCGTTACTGAGAACAGGACGGATTGCCGCGCTGCGCTCGCAATGACACTCCCTTATCCCCATCTCTTATTCTCTCCCTATCCCTCATCAAGCGCAGCGTTCTACCTAACCACTTCCACCCAGCCTTTCACGCGCTTTCCGTCGGCGTAGGTGAGCAGGTAGTAGTACACGCCGCTGGGTTGGCCTTGTGCGGCCCACTCGTCGTGGTACGCGGCCGACTCAAACACCAGCTGGCCCCAGCGCGAGAACACCTGGAAGCGCGGGGTGCAGTCGGGACCGAGGCGGAAAGTCTGGTTTAGGGCGTCGCCGTTGGGGGTAATGATGTTGGGCAGTTTGCGCGTCTTCACCTCGATGGGCGCGACGGGCACTTCAATGTTGCAGCGGTTTTGGTTGTAGCCCACCAGCAGCCGCGGCTGGTAGGTGCCCGGCGTGGTGTACGTATGGGTTGGGCTGGCCTCGGTGGACATGCTGCCGTCGCCTAAATCCCAGAGCAGCGCCGGGGCCGGCACCGAATTGCCGGCACCCGCCACCCGGAATTGCACCGCAAGCGGCGCCAACCGAATTTCTGGGCAAGCCACTGGCGCCCACGTAGCCGTAGCCACGGGGGGCACGGCCACCGATACGCGCCGCGCCGCCGTGCTAGTGCAGGCGCCCCGCGTCACCGAATAGGTCAGGCTGACAGCGCCCACAAAGCCCGCTGGCGGGGTAAAGAAGAAGCCTGCGGCAGCGCTGCCGCTCACCCCCGGCCCGGTGAACACCCCGCCCGCCGGGCTGCCCCGCAAGGCAAACGGCTGCCGGCTGCCGGGGCACAGCACCGTGTCGGCCGCCACGAGGGCGGTGAAAGGGCTGGTTACCGTCACCGATTGGCTGGTTTGCAATTGGCACCCATTCGAATTCAGCGAATACACCAGCTGGTAGGTGCCCGCGCCAATGCCCGGCGAGAAGAAGTACCCGCCGGCCAAATTGCCGCTCACGCTGGGCCCGCTGAACGTGCCGCCGGCCGGCGTGGCCGTGAGGCGCACCGCGGGCAAGGCCGGCGCTCCGGCCACGGGCAAGCAATACCCCGCTGCGGGCAAGGCCGCAAAGGCGAGCGTGGGCGGGGCCGTGACCGTCACGCGGCGGGTGGCCGTGTTGCAGTTCGACGGCCCGGCACTGCTATACGTGAGGGTCTGCAAGCCAATCAGCGCGGTGGAGGGCGTGAAGACGAAACCCGTGGCCACGCTGCCGCTCACCCCCGGCCCGGCCCACAGCCCACCCGCCGGGCTGCCCGCCAGCGCCTGCGGCCCCGCCGTGGCGCACACGGTTTGGTCTGGTCCGGCCGTGATACCGGGCGCGATGGTCACCGTGCGGATGCCTTGCACCACGCAGCCGTCGGCGTTGAGCGTGTACACCACTTGCACGGTGCCCGAAGCCGCGCCCGGCGTGAACACAAAGCCCGTGGCCACGCTGCCGCTCACCCCCGGCCCGGAGAAAACGCCTCCCGCCGGCGTGGCGGTAAGTGGCACGGGCGGAAGGGCTGGGCTGCCGGCCGGGGGCGTGCAGTACGTGGGTAGCAGTAGCGGCGTGATGGCGACGGCCCCCGGAGGCACGCCCACGGCCACCTGCCGGGTATCGGTGGTGGTGCACAAGCCCGTGCTGACGAAGGTATAAGTCAGCGTTTGAACGCCGACCAGGGCCGTGGAGGGCGTGAAGACGAAGCCCGTGGCCACGCTGCCGCTCACCCCCGGCCCGGCCCACAGCCCGCCCGCCGGGCTGCCCACCAGCGCCTGCGGCCCCGCCGTGGCGCACACCGCCTGGTCGGCGCCCGCGTTGGCAATGCCGGGCTGGAAGTTGAACACGAACGACGCGTTGTTGCAGCGCGCAGCCGAACCGTTGCCGCTGCCGTTGGTGGTGGAGTACGTGTTGGCGCCCGGCGGAATGGGGAAGCCGGTGGTGGAAAAACAAGAGCACACCGCCTGGTACACAATGCCGCGCGGGTCGAAGCGGGAAGTGCCGCCGTCCACGTGCTCGCCCGTGCCGCCCTGCTGGCCGTAGTAGGTGCCGTAGGTCAGGGAAGTGAGCCCCGCCGAAAACTGGGCCAGGTAAAAGTCGCTGCCGTCGGTGGTTTGCTGGGCCGCGTCGGTGGTGGTGGGCAGGCGGGTGGTGGTGCCGTTGCCCGCGAGGTAGCCCAGGGTGGTGCCCGCGCCGTTGTTGCTGCCGCCCCAGCCGCCCACGTACACCCGGTCGCAGCGGTCGACGAGGAAGGCGGTGGGGTCGATGCTCGCCAGGCCCAGGTTCACGGCATCGGTGCTGCCGAAGGCCGTGGAGAGCAGGCTCTGGGTCAGCGTCGCGTTGAGCTTTTGAATGAAAAGCGTGCCGTTGGTCGTGCTAAACAGGCCGGGCGTGCGCGCAAAGGTGCCGAGGGTTTGGCCCAGCAGGTACACCCCGCCGTCGGTGCCCAGCTGCAGAAAATACGCTTGGTCGTAGGCCGGCGTGCCCACGTAGGTGGTGCGCACCAAGCTGGTGCCGTTGGCGGCAATGCGCGCCGCAAAGCCGTCCACGTTGCCGGGCTGGGCGGCCAGGTAGGCGCCAGCGGTGCCGGGCAGGCTGTTGCTGGTGGTGCCGCCGGCCACGTACACGTCGCCGCTAGCGGGCTCCACCTGGATGGAGTACGCCCCGTCGGCCCCCGTGCCGCCCAGGTAGCTGCCCCACACCAGGCTCTGGAGGTTGGGCGTCAGCTTCACCACCACGGCGTCGGAAGTGCCCCCGCGGTACTGGCTTTGAAACCCCCGGGCCATGGGAAAGTCGGTGGAGGTGGTGTGCGAGGCGATGTACACGTTGTTGGCCGCGTCCACCTGAACGTCGCCGCGGAAGGGGTCGCCGTAGTTGTGGGGCAGCTGCAGCGCCGTGCCGAAGGGCGAGTTGCCGCTTGCCAGCGGCAGCAGGCCATCGTTGCCGCTGCCGCCCAGGTAGGTGGAGCCCAGCAGTCCCGTGCCCGTGGTATTTAGGCGGGTAACCACCAAGTCCGAGCCGTTGGGCGCGTTGTAAGGCGCCGGCGAACCGAGGGGCTCGGTGGCCGTGCCCCGCGCAAAAATGCGTTGCAAAGCGTTGGCCGTGATGGGGTAATCACCCGAGCCGGACGAGCCCAGCACCACCAGCTCGCCTAGGCTATTAACTACCAAGCTGTGCGGAAAGTCGGCGTTGTTGCCGCCCAGGTAAGTCGCCCATACCCGCGCCGCCGGCCCGTTCGCACCGGTGTTGTACTTCGTAATGGCGATGTCAATCAAATTGCTAAACGCCGTCTGGAAAGCCCCCAGCGTGGTCGGGTAGCCGGGGTCGAAGGCAATGCCGCCCGCGTACAGGTTGCCCGACTCGTCGTAAGTGGCCGTGAAGCCCCAGTTGTCGGCCGTCGAGCCCGAATACGTGGCAAACACCACCACGGGGTCGATGGTCAGGGGCCGGGCCGCGTCGTAAGCGCCCAGCGCAAACCGGACCACCGGGCCGGCCAGCACGTAGCGGCAGGCCACCGGCTGGCGGCGGCCGGCGGCGTCCGTTTGCCAGGCTTTGGGGGCGCGTTCGGTGAGGGTGCCCACGCTGGTGCGCACCAGCAGGTTGCCCGCCGCGTCGAGGTCGAGGCCGGTGGCGCCGTCGTGCCGCAGGGCAATGGCCGCTGCGTTGGCCCCGGCCTCCACTTCAAAATCATACTCCAGTTGCTGCGTGTCGTTTTCATACACGCGCGCACTCACCCCCGGCCACAGGCCGCCGTAGCGCAGCTCGCGGAAGCTGCGGACGTCGTGCGCCCAGCGCCGGGCATCGTTGCCCAGGAAGTAGTTGCGGTGCTCAGCCGTGGGCGTCTGGGCCGTGATGGTGGCCAGGGCCGCGCCGTCAAAACGCAAGGTCAGGGCGTGTCCCTTGATGGGGCCCTCTCCCGCCGCATTGGTTTTGCCGCCGTGATGGTGCTGGGCCGGCCCGCCATCGGCCAGCAGGGCAAACGTGAGCCCGGTGGTTTCGGCAAACAGCCGGCCGCCGGGTAAGGGCGCGGCGTAGCGCACGTGCTCGTTCCACTGGCCCTTGTTCTCAATAAATTCCAGCGTCGCATCGGCCGGGGGCGGGCTCTGCAGGCGGGGTTGGGCCGCTGCGGGGTGGAGCAGCAGCGAGACAATAGCAGTAAGTAAGGGTAGTTTCATATAGCAGCTAGCGGACAAAATAGTAGCTTGAAATAATTAAGAAAAGCCTCAAGATGAAGCAAATAAACTTCCATCATCCTGAGGCTTTTACTCGAATACAAAGAAAATACGGCGCGCGGGATTTAGCTAATTTCCCGCTACCGGCGCACTTCCACCCAGCCTTTCACGCGGCGGTCGTTGGCGTCGCGCAGCAGGTAGTAGTAAATGCCGTTGGCCAAGCCGCTGGCGTCCCAGTTGTTGCGGTAGTCGTCGGTCTGGTACACGCGCTGGCCCCAGCGCGAAAACACTTCCAGCGACGCCGCGGCGCAGGAAAAGCGCGGCTGGAACGTTTGGTTCTTGTCGTCGCCATTGGGCGTAATGATATTCGGCACAAACACCTCGCCCACTTCCAGGGGCGCAAACCCCGTTTGCACCACGCAGTTGGCGTACCGCGCCGTGAGAGTGATGGTGTAGAAGCCGGGCTTCGCATAAACGTGGGTGGGCGTGGCCAGGTCGCTGGGGGCGCTGCCGTCGCCAAAGTCCCAGCGGTACGTGGCGCCGGGCGCAATCAGCACGGGCGTGAGCGTGGTTTCGAAAGGCGCCAGGCCGGCGTACTGCGGCGCGGCGGCGCACACCGGCAGGTTCAGGCCCACGTCCAGCGCCGAGGCGGGGGCCAAGGTCACCGTCCGCACGGCGCTTACCTGGCACGGGCCCTCCGTCACGGTGTAGGTGAGGGGGAAAATGCCGCCCCGGTTGTTGGTGTTCGGCGGGGTGAAAAAGCCCCCGGCCGTGACGCCCGTGCCGCTCCAAACGCCGCCCGCCGGCGAGAAGCCGCGCAGCTGGAACGGCTGGCGCAAGTCGGCGCACAGGGTGGAGTCGCGGCCCGGCACAATGGTGGGCGGGCGCGTCACCACCACCTGCCGGGTGGTCACGCCGCAACCCAACGAGTCCGACACGGCATACACCAGCGTGTGGGTGCCCACGCCCGCCGTGGCCGGGTTGAAGCGCCCCCCCGCCACGCCCGGCCCGCTGAACGTACCGCCCGCCGGCGTGCCCGTCAGCGCCACCCCGCCCGTGAGGCTGGTGCACTGCGGCGGCACCGGCGCCAGCACGGGCACCACCGTGGGCGCCACCACGTAGCGCACGGTGCGGGTGCTCTGGCAGGTGCCCGTAGCCGCCACCGTATAATTTAGAAAGTACTGCCCGGCGCCCACCGCCGTGGGCACGAAGCGGTAGCCCCCGCCCGCCACGGCCTGCACGCCCGGCCCCGACCACACCCCGCCGGCCGGCGCACCGGCCAACGTCACCGGCCCGTCGTTCACGCACAACGCCCGCCGCGGGCCGGGGTCGGCCTGAATGATTTCGAAGTTCATCTTGAAGGCGCCGTTGTTGCAGTTGCTGCTGCCGTTGCGGGTGGTGAAGTTGCCCGCGCCCGCGGGCACCGGGAAGCCCTGCGAGCCCCCGCAAGTGGCGCACACCGCCTGGTACACAATGCCGCGCTTATCGAAGCGCGAGGTGCCGCCGTCCACGTGCTCGGGCGGGCCGCCCTGCTGGCCGAAAAAGGTGCCGTACTCCAGGTCGGTCATGCCGGCCTTGAACTGGGCCAGATAAAAATCGCTGCCGTCGGTGCTGCGCTGCACGGCGTTGGCGGTGGTGGGCAGGCCGTTGGTGTCGCCGCCCAGCCAGGCGGGGTCGAGGTTGTTGTCTTCGCCGCCCCAGCCGCTGATGTACACCCGCTCGCAGTCGTCGACCAGAAAGGCGGTGGGCACCAGGTTGGGCCCGCCCTTGGCCCCGCCGCGGTTACCGAAGGCAGTATTATAGATGCTAACGGTAAGGTCGGGGTTCAGCTTCTGGATGAACTGCGTGCCAATGGCGCTGCCGTAGAGGCCCGGCGTGATGGGCAGCTGCCCCAGCGTTTGGCCCAGCAGGTACACATTGCCGGTCACATCGAGCTGCAGAAAATACGCTTGGTCGTAGCCGTTGCTGCCCACGTAGGTGGCCCGCTCCAACGTGCGCCCGTCGGGGCTGATGCGCACGGCAAACCCGTCGGTAGAGCCACCCTGAAAGGAGGTGCGGTAGGCGCCCGGGGTGGTCGGGAAGTTGGTGGTGGAAGTGGTACCGCCCGACACGTACACGCGCCCCTGGTTGTCGCGCTGTATCGAGTAGGCCGCGTCGGCGCCGCTGCCGCCCAAAAAGCTGGCCCACACCACGGCGTTCAGGTTGGCGGTTAGTTTGCAGACCACGGCGTCGGCCGCCCCGCCGCGGTTGGTGGGGTTGAAGCCCTGGGCCGTGCCCGGAAAAGTGGCCGAGCTGCTGGCCGCGGCGATGTACACGTTACCGTCGCCATCCAGCAGCACGTCGCTGCGAAAAGCGTCGCCGTAGTTGGCCCCGATGGCCGCGGGCTGGCCCACCACGCCGTCGTTGCCGGCGCCGCCCAGGTAGGTGCTGGCCTGCAAAGTGCTGCCCGTCGTGTTGAGGCGGCTAACGACCAGGTCCGAGCCGTTGGGCATTTTATACATCTCGGTGCCCATGCGCGTGCCCGAGCGGAAGGGGTCGAGGGCAGAGCCGCCGCCAAACGTGCGCTGCACGGCCGTACCCGACGTGGGGTAATTGTTGCTCGACGTGCTCCCCAGCACCACCAGCTCGTTTTGCCCGTTCACCACCAGGCTGTGGGGAAAGTCGGCGTTGTTGCCGCCCAGGTAGGTGGCCCACACCCGCGCCGCCGGCCCGCTCACGGCGGTGTTGTACTTGATGATGGCCATGTCGACCACGCTGCTGAAGCTGGTGCGAAAAGCGCCGGGGCTGGCCGGAAAAGACCCGCCCGTGTCGAAGGCAATGCCGCCCGAGTACAGGTTGCCCGCGTTGTCGTAAGTGGCCGTGAAGCCCCAGTTGTCGGCCGTCGAGCCGGTCAGGGTGGAGAACTGCACGGTGGGGTCGATGGTGAGGGCGCGGGCGTGGTCGTAGGTGCCCAGCGCGAAAGTGACGGTGGTGCCCGTGAGCACGTAGCGGCAGGGCACGGGCTGCCTGCGGCCGGCCGCGTCCGTCTGCCAGGCTTTGGGCGCCAGCTCGGTGGTGGTGCCCACGGTGGTTTTGATGACGAGGTTGCCGGCCGCGTCCAGGGCCACGCTGGAGGCGCCGTCGTAGCGCAGGGCCACGCGGGCGGGGTTGGCGCGGGGCGCCAGCAGCACGTCGTATTCCAGGTGCTGGCCGCGGTTTTCATACAAGGTCAGCCCAATGCCGGGCCACAGCTCCTCGTAGCGCAACCGCCGGAAGGCGCCCACGTGGCTGACCCAGCGCTCGGGGTCGTTGCCCACAAAGTAGTTGCGCTCGCCGGTGGTGGTGGGCGTTTCGGCGGTTAGGCGGGGCCGGGCGTTGGCTCGCTCGAAGTGGACCGTGTAGGCGTGGCCAGCCACGGGCTTGTCCTGCGCGGGGACGGTGTTTTTGTTGCCCGCCTCGCGGTGATGGCTGAAAAGGGCCGGGTCTAGAAAGGAGTAGGTCAGGGCGTTGGCTTGCACGTAGAGCCGGCCGGCCGGCAGCGCGGCTTCGTAGCGCACCCGGCGGTCCCACTGGCCTTTGTTCGGCACAAACTCCAGGCTGGGCGCGCCGGGCTCGGCCGAAACAGCCGCCGCGGGCAAGGCCGATGCTAGCAGTGGAAATAGAAACAGAAAACGGGAATAGATGCTGTGGAAAAGTAGGGCCATGTATACGCCAAAGGCGAAAAGGAGTGAACAAGGAAGGCGCTGTGCTGATTGAGGGCAACGCCCTAAAACAGCTTCCGCCAAAACTGAGCTTGCGCAAAATTCGTGCAAGCTTATGCCGCCCTGTGGTATTGATTTGATTCGACGCACGAAGGTGGCATGCAGTGTCGTGTTTTTGGGCGAAAGCAGTCTGGCTGGACGCAGTGGCAAGGCTCCGTAGCGAGACTTTTGACGTTCGCGTTCCCACGCCAGTAGCAAAGCGTTTGGGCATCGCTCGTGGACGCGAACGACACAGTGCCTGCCGGGCACGGCCGCGCTACCGACCGGTGCGTACGCAGATTCTTAAGCCGCTTTCCGGGCCCTTGCTGCCTGGGCCGCTACCTTTGCAGTCCTTCTTGCTCGTGTTGTGCGCCGCTCTTTTGCCTTTAAAGTAACCTTGCTCACCCTGCTGTGGCTCTTCGTGGCCATTGGCTGCCAGCAGGTACCCGCCGCTGCCTTTTGGCCGGTGGTGTTTGGGGCCCTCACCACGCCAGTGGCGCTGCTGCTCACGGCCCTGCTGGCCTTGTACTGGCTGCGGCGCAACTGGCGGGTAGCGGCGCTGCCCATCGTCGCGCTGGCGCTCACGTGGCCGCACGTATTGCGCGGGTTGGCCCTGCACGCTCCGCTCAATGAAGAATTAGGAACAAAGGACGAGAAATTGAGCACAGCAAAAACTCCTCGTTCTTCCTTCTTCACTCCTCATGCCAACGAAGTGTCCCTGCTCTCGGCCAATGTGCGCATTTTCAACGTGTACGCCCAATTGCGCGACCCTGACTTCGCGTCGTCCACTGGGTTTATCAACTGGCTGGCGGCCAGCCCGGCCGACGTGCTCTGCCTGCAGGAGTATTACAACGAGCCCGGCGGTTCGGCCGAGGACAAGGACGTTTTTCGCACCGAGAAGTACTTGGGCAAGGGCAGCGGGCGTCACGCCTTCGTGTCGGTGAGCCTCACCAACCGCATTGGCGCCGAGTTTGGGCTGGCCATTTTTTCGCGGTTTCCCATTGTGCGGCGCGGCTCCATCTTCTTTAGTCGCCTCTCGCAAAATCACGCCATGTGGGCCGACCTGGCCCGCCCCGCCGCCCGCGCCGGCGGCCGGCCCGACACCATCCGCGTGTTCAACCTGCACCTGCAAAGCATGAGCATGCAGGACGCCGACATTGCCGCCGCCACCGAAAGCCGCGCGGGCCTGCGCCGAAAAGCCCCCAACCTGCTGCGGCGTTTCCGCAACGGCGCCGTGGCCCGCGGCACCCAAATCGATACCGTGCTGGCCCACGTGGCCCGCTCGCCCTACCCCGTGCTGCTGGCCGGCGACCTCAACGACCTGCCGTATTCCTACACCTACGACCGCCTGGCCGACCACCTGCAAAACGCCTGGGCCACCACGGGCCTGGGCATTGGGGCCACCTACAACGGCCGGCTGCCGCTGCTGCGCATCGACCAGCAGTTTGCCGGCCCGCAGTGGGAAGTGCGGGGCTGCCGCGTGCACCGGGAAATAACCTGTAGCGACCATTTCCCGCTTGAGGCCCTGTATGAGTTGCGCCGTTGAACCTGCAGCGGCGCCTCGCGTTGTAGAAAAGAGCTTATCGTTCAGTCGCCCGCTACCTTTGCGCCATGTCGCTCTCGCTTTATAATACGCTTACCCGCAAGAAAGAGGAATTTCAACCCGTGCACGCGCCCCAAGTGGGGGTGTATTTGTGCGGGCCCACCGTCTATAGCGAAGCTCACCTGGGCAACGCCCGCGGCCCGGTAGTGTTTGACGTGCTGACGCGCTACCTGCGTCACCTGAACTACCAAGTGCGCTACGTGCGCAACATCACCGACGTCGGCCACCTCGAAAACGACGCCGACACCGGCGAAGACAAGATGGAGAAAGCCGCCCGGGCGGCCCGCATCGAGCCCATGCAGGTGGCCCAGCACTACGCCAACCGCTACCGCCAGCACATGCTGGCCCTGGGCTGCTTGCCACCCGACATCGAACCCCAGGCCAGCGGCCACATCACCGAGCAGGTGCGCATGATTGAAGAAATCATCGCCAACGGCTTTGGCTACGAAGTCAACGGCTCGGTGTATTTTGACGTGCCCAAATACAACGAAGCCCACCGGTACGGCAAGCTGTCGAACCGTAGCATCGAAGACCAGCTGGGCGGCACCCGCGACACCCTGGCCGGCCAAGACGAGAAGCGCAGCCCGTTGGATTTTGCCCTCTGGAAAAAAGCGGCCCCCGAGCACATCATGCGCTGGCCTTCGCCCTGGGGCGACGGCTTTCCCGGTTGGCACTTGGAGTGCTCGGCCATGAGCCGCAAGTACCTCGGCAACCTGTCCGACATCCACGGCGGCGGCTTGGACCTGATGTTTCCGCACCACGAATGCGAGATTGCGCAGTGCCAAGCCAGCGACACCGGCACCGACGAGTCGCGGGTGTGGATGCACAACAACATGATTACCGTGAACGGCACCAAGATGAGCAAGAGCCTGGGCAACTTCGTGCTGCTCGGCGACATGTTCAGCGGGCCCACCGGCCCGCTCGCGCAGGGTTATTCGCCCATGGTAGTGCGCTTCTTCTTGCTGCAAGCCCACTACCGCTCGCCCGTGGACGTGAGCGACGACGCCCTGCAAGCCGCTCGCAAAGGCTACCGCAAGCTGATGAACGGCCTGCGCCTGCTCGACAAGCTGGTGCCCACCAGCGAAGGCGATGCCCTGCCCGGCGACGCCGACCTGCGTAAACTCACCGCCGACGTGTTCACGGGCCTCAACGACGACCTGAACACCGCGCGGAGCATTGCCAGCCTGTTTAACCTGCTGCGCAAGTTCAACACCCTCGCCACCACGCCCACGGCGCTGGCCGAGGTATCGGCGGTGGCCCTTACGGAAGCCGTCGATACCTACCGCACGGTAGTGAGCGACATACTGGGCCTGCAAGACGAGCCCCGCGCTAACGCCGAGCAGCTGCTCAACCTCACGCTCAGCTTTTATTCCGAAGCCAAAGCCGACAAGGCCTACGACAAAGTGGACCTCATTCG
Source organism: Hymenobacter sp. (assembly GCF_036388155.1). Classification (NCBI taxonomy): domain Bacteria; kingdom Pseudomonadati; phylum Bacteroidota; class Cytophagia; order Cytophagales; family Hymenobacteraceae; genus Hymenobacter; species Hymenobacter sp. The sequence continues at coordinate 12,528 of NZ_DASVSI010000182.1, forward strand.
GGCCGCCCTCAAAGACCAGGGCATCGTGATAAAGGACACCAAGGCCGGCGTGGAGTGGGCCTACAGCGAAGAATAAACTTTCGGCGCTCGCCGTTATCTATCAGTTAAAACAGCAACAATCGTCAGGCTCCCCCGCACCACGGAAAGGGACGCTTGCCCGGAGGGGTCTCGTGAGGTTCACCGTCCGCTCGTCTTATTCGCCGCATGAACTTCCGCACCCTCCGCTTCCCCCTTATTGCCCTCGCTGGCCTGCTCGTCCTCACGGGCTGCCCCGACAAAAAAAACACCGAGACTGCGACCACCGATGCCCCGGCCGCGCCCGCCGAAGCCCCGCTGCCCAAGGCCCCGGTGTTCAACGCCGACTCGGCTTATGCGTTCACGGCCAAGCAAGTGGCGTTTGGGCCGCGCGTGCCCAACTCCAAGGCCCACAAAGCCACTGGCAACTGGCTGGTGAAGAAATTCAAAAGCTACGGCCTGAAGGTGATGGAGCAGCCCTTCGAGGCCATGACTTTTGACGGCACCTACATCAAGGCGCGCAACATCGTGGCCCAATACCAGCCCCAAGCGGCCCGCCGCGTGGCCATCTTCGGCCACTGGGACACCCGCCCCTTTGCCGACAACGACAAGACCAAGAAAAACGCCCCTATGGACGGCGCCTCCGACGGCGCCAGCGCCGTGGCCGTGGCCCTGGAAATGGCCCGCGTGCTCAGCCAGCAGCCCGACAGCCTGGCGCCCAACGTGGGCGTCGACTTCATCCTGTTCGATGCCGAAGACTGGGGCCATGACGACACCACGCAGGCGGACGTGAAAGACATGCTGGAAGGCAGCGGCACCGACTCCTGGTGCCTGGGCTCGCAGTATTGGGCCAAAAACCTGATTCCCAAAAACTACAAGGCCGAGTATGGTGTGCTGCTCGACATGGTGGGCGCCAAAGGGGCCACTTTCACCCGCGAAGAAATCTCGCGCGCCAAAGCCGCTTTCGCCCTCGACAAAATTTGGAACGTGGCGGCCCGACTCGGCTACTCCGACTTCTTCCGGTACCAAGACACCGGCGGCATCACCGACGACCACGTGTACACCAACCAGGCGGGCATTCCCACCATCGACATCTACCACCACAACGGCAACGGCGGCGATTACTTCCCCGCCTACCACCACGCCACCCAGGACAACATGAGCATCATCGACCGCAAGAGCCTCAAGGCCACCGGCCAGACGGTGCTGCAGGCCCTGTACGTGGACTAGGCTGTTCGCTTCCCTTTGCGTCAGCAGTGGCGCTATAGTCTTATTCTACGGCAAGCCGTAGGGCGGTAGTTCCGGCGCGCACCACGTACACGCCCGCCGTTGCGCCCTGCGGTAGCACAAGTGCCGCCGTACCTGCAGCATTGGCCGGGGCGGTAGCCACTGGGCGGCCCAGCGCATCAAACACCGTAACTGTTGTGCCATGCACTGCGCCTGCGAGTGTGGCCACGCGCAAGCGGGTCGGATTAGGATACAGGGCCAGCCCGGATTTTCCAGTAAGGGCCACGGTGCGCACGGGTGAATAGCTGGCTGTCCCGTCTTGGTCCACTTGGCGCAGGCGGTAGTAGAGCAGAACAGCGCCGGTGGGCAGCCTGGCATCTAGCAACTCGTAGGTGCGCGAAGCACTGCTGTAGCCGGCGGCAGCCACTGCGCCAATGCGGGCAAAGGCTGTGCCGTCGGCACTGCGCTCTACCTCAAACGTAGCGCTGTTTTTTTCCGAGGCCGTGGCCCAGGCCAAGCGCACCGCGGCGTCGCCCTGGGCCGTTGCAGTGAAAGCAGTCAATTCTACGGGCAATGGCGGGGCGTTGACGGTCACGGCCAAACGGGTGAGGCTTTCGCAGCCGCCCACGGTCTGGCTGGCGTAGTAGGTGCTGCCGTCAACGAGAGGCGTAGTGGTGGGCAAGGGCGTGCCGCCGCTGGCCGCCGCGTACCACTGCACGGCTGTGCCGGTGGCTTGCAAAGAAGCCACGGTGGCAGCGGCAGGCACCGTTTGGGTAGCCGCCCCTACGGGTGCGGGCGGGGCCCCTACGCCGATTACTACCTTGTTTTCAGTTGGAACCCCTACCATGAGCGCGGCAGTGGTGGTATTGTATGCGTCGAAGGAGTTGCTCTGGAAGCTGGTGCTGCCCACAACGCTGTTGCAGCCCGTAATAAAGCCTGTTGTGCCCCCGGTTCCAATACCTAGAGTTACAGCGCCCGCATCGGTGAGGGGCCCGTTATCCCAGAAAAAGCTACGCACCAAATAGTTGCTGTCTACGAAGGCTGTGACGCCGGCACTACTGCCCACTTGGTCGCCGGCCGTGGTCCCCACCAAGGAGTTGGCGGCGCTCACCACTCCCGTTATCCCAGTCGCGCCATCGCCCCAGGTCACGGCCCCTACGTTGGCCACGGCCCCATTATCCCAGTTACTGCTTCCCACTACGTAATTGCCATTGGGGAGGGAAGTGACATTGCTGCCCACGTTGTCGTTGGCCGTGGTGCCCACTAAGGAATTGGCAACGCTCACGGGCCCGCTCACGCCGGCCGTGCCGTTGCCCCAGGTCACGGCCCCGGCGTCAGTTATAGCCCCATTGTTCCAAGAAGTGCTCCTCACCACGTAGTTGCCATTGGTCAAAACGGTGATGGCCTCATCAGCGAAGCCGCCCACTTGGTCGAAATTCAAGGTTCCGACCAGGGAATTGGCGGCGCTCACCGCTCCCGTTATTCCCGTTGTGCCGCTAGCCCAGGTCACGGCGCCCGCGTTGGCGGCAGAGACGTTGTTCCAGCTAGGGCTGCACACCACATAGTTGCCGTTGGCAAGGGCTACGGCACCACCGCTGCCCACTTGGTCGTTGGTCTTTGTGCCAACCAAGGTGCTGATAAGGGCATTCGTGTTTCCGTTGTAGAGGTACACCGCGCCCACGTTCAAGGTCGTGCCGTTATCAAAGCCCGGGTCGGTCACCACGAAGTTGCCGTTCGGCAGCACGGTTATGCTGCTGCCGAATAGCCCCGAGCCCGCGGGGCCATTAATGATAGTGGACTGGGCTCGCAGCGACCCTAGTGGCACTGCACTCAGCAGCGAAGCCAATACGAGGACCCGCACGTCGCGCAAGAAACAATGCCAGCTCGGGCACGTCGGGAGTAGAGTAGAGGTTTTTTTCATTTCTCGCAATGCTTTGGCAGGAAAAGAGCACCCAGCCCTGAATAGCTTGATTAGCAGCAGGCTGAGACCAGTTATGTGCTATTGTCAAAAATAAGAAAGCCGGATATGATTATACAATACCTTGATTTAGGTATAATCCGACGTCAACTCTTGCCAATTCAATCTTGCTAAAACTCTAGAAGCCGTTGTCCCTGTTGGGTTAATGGCTTCGACAACCCCGAGGCATCTCATCCCGGTGGTCTGCCCCCTGAAGGAAAAAGAGTGACAGAGGGGGGCGCAGCCATACAATGGGCTACCAGGCGCCTTATTTCATCAATGAAGGTGTCGGGCCTGCGGCCGGCCAGCGTTGCACGATGCACAGCCGCGTCGTTCTACCCTCGCAGGCTGGAGGCTCGCCAATAACCGGCACGGGACACACCTACCGGATACGACCCCGCGCCATCTAGTTAGGCCGTTAGCCGAGCACCCGCGTCATTCACCGTCAGCGTCACTTCCTGGCCCACCACCAGCGTCAAGTTGTCGGCTTCGTGGCCGATGGGAAAGCCGTAACCTACTGGAAAGTCATACATCTGGGCATACCGGTCGATAATTCCCTCAGCCGTCACGCCGAACGGAATGGTGTTGTCGCGCATCTGTGAGAAGTGGCCCACCACCAGTCCGGCCAGGCCCGCCAGCTGGCCGCTGCGGTGCAAATGCAGCAGCATGCGGTCGATGTGGTAGAGGTATTCGTCGAGGTCCTCCAGGAACAGGATGCGGCCCGCGAAGCTGGCCTGCGACGGCGTGCCGGTGATGGTCTGGAGCAGGCTCAGGTTGCCGCCCACCAGCGCGCCCGTGGCCGTGCCGGGTCGGTTGAGCGGGTGAGCGGGCACGGCAATGGGCTGGAAAGTTTCGCCAAACAACGCCCGGCGAAGGGTTTCGAGGGCCAGCTCGCCGCCCTCTTGGTGAAACAGCACCGGCATGACGCCGTGGATGCTGGCGTGGCCCAGGGCCAGCAGGTGGGAGTTGAGCACCGTGATATCGGAGAAGCCGGCCACCCACTTGGGCTGCTGGGCGAAGGCGGTGAAGTCCAGCCCGTCCACGATGCGGGCGGTGCCGTAGCCGCCCCGGGCGCACAGAATGGCCCGAATGCTGGGGTCGTCGAGCTGGCGCTGGAAGTCGGCGCGGCGCAGGTCGTCGGGGCCGGCGAACTGGTGGTGGTCGCCGGCGATGCTTTCGCCCAGCACCACTTCCAGGCCCCAGCTTTCAAGCGTGGCAACGGCGGGCGCCAGCTCGGCGGCCGAGATTTTGCGGGCGGGGCTCACAATGGCCACGCGCTGGCCGGGTTGCAAGGCGGGAGGAAACTGAACGGGCATAGGGAAGAGGCACAAAGCGGTTGCAAATAACGCAAGCAGTACCTTCGGAGCCACGCCGCTGCGCTCAGCGGGCCCCGATTCGGGCCCGGCCTCAAGCCGAACCTGAGGGGGCGTTTCTACGTCAAGCCCACACGCTTATTACTTTCATGCTTACCCTTCAGACCTTATGAAATCTACTTTACTCTTCCTGGGCTTCCTGCTGCTTGGCCTGTGGCAAAGCGCCGCGGCGCAAACGCCCATTGACACCACGGGCGGCCGGTTTTTCCAGCCCATCTTTCCAAACGTGACCGTGAGTTCGGGCGTGGTCTACGGCTCGGCGGTAGGCGCTTTTGGGGCTCAGAATCTGCTGATGGACGTGTACCAGCCCACCGGCGACGTGGCGACCCAGCGACCGGTCATCATCTTCGCCCACGAAGGCGGCTTCGTGCGGGGCACGCGCACCGACGCGTACATGACGGCGGTGTGCACGCAGTTTGCCCGGCTGGGCTACGTCACGGCCAGCATCGATTATCGGCTCAACCCCTTCATTTTGTTTGCGCCCGGCGATACCACTGGCGTGAGCCGGGCTGCCATTCAGGCCATGCAGGACATGCGGGCGGCCGTGCGCTTTTTCCGCAGCGACGCGGCCACCACCAACACTTACCGCGTGAGCCCCGAACGAATTGTTGTGGGCGGGGCCTCGGCGGGCGGCTTCATGGCCTTGCAAGTGGGCTACCTCGATAAAGCCAGCGAAGTGACGACCGACGTGAACCTCGCTGCCCTGGGCGGCATTGAGGGCAACAGCGGTAGCGCCGGCTTTAATAGTTTTCCCTTGGCTGTGCTCAACTTGAGCGGCGCCACCAACCCGACCAGCATCATCGAAGCCGGCAACGCGCCACTCTACAGCGCCCACGGCACCTCCGATGCCGTGGTGCCCTACTTCAAAGGCCGGGTAGGAGCGGGCCTGCCGCCCAAGTACGTGTTTGGCAGCGGCTTATTAAACCCGCGCGCCTCGGCGGTGGGGGTGCCAAACGTGCTGCGCCGCTTCAGCCGGGCGCCTCACATACCGCAGTACCCGGTGCAAAGCGCCAACACCGGCAGCCCGAACTCGGCCGCCTACGCCGACACGACGTACCGCGACATCCGAGCCTTTCTGCGGCCGCTGCTCGTGCCGGTGGTGGCCCCGGGCTTCCCCAGCTTGGTCATCAACACGCCCACCACTGTAGTGGCTGGTTCTTACCAGGACATCACCGTGAACAGTGGCACGGCCCTGCTCAGCGGCAACATCACCGTGTACGGCACCCTCACGGTGCGCACCGTGGCCGGCCAGCCCGCGGGCGCCCTCAACACCAACTGCTTCGTGGTGGACGGGCCCGGCAATTTCGACTTGCAGGCCGGCGCCGCGCTGCGCATTTGCGACGTGGCCGGCATTTCGGCCAGCGGCCCCACCGGAGCCATCCGCAACACCGGCAGCCGCACTTTTAGCACCGACGCTGGCTATGCCTACGAAGGCACCGGCAGCCAAGCCACCGGTACCGGCCTGCCCGCCCAGGTGCGCGAGCTGGAAGTGGCCGTGCCCGCCGCCAGCGCCCTCACCATGACCAATGCCCTGCGCATCAGCCAGAAGCTCACGCCCACCAGCGGCACCCTCAACAACAGTGGCCAGGCCCTCACGCTGCTGTCGGGCCCGGCTGGCACCGCGCTGGTAACGCCCGGCGCCGGTGCGCTCAGCGCGGCCTTCACGTTGCAGCGCTACCTGGACCCTGCGGTGAACCCCGGCCTGGGCTACCGGCACCTGGGGCTGCCGTTTGACAACGGGACGTTTACCAACGTGAGCGCCCCGACTTTCGCGCCGGTGTTCAACCAGACCTACAACGGCAGCGCCCGGCCCGACTTGGTGACGCCCTTCCCCAACGTGTTTGCCTACGACCAGCTGCGCATTCCCAGCTCGCCGGCCACCAGCTACTCGGAATTTGACAAAGGCTGGGTGGTGCCGCCCGTTCAGTCTCCAGGCGTGACGCTGGCCCCGCGCCGCACCCAAGGCTACGCCGTAAACATTGCCGCGGGCCAAACCCTGGCCATCACCGGTCAACTCACGCGCAACAACGAGGACATTATCACCACGCTGTTCGGGGCCGCTACGCCCACCGCCGGCTGGCATTTGGTGGGCAACCCCTTCCCCTCGGCCCTCAACTGGGACGCCGTGCCCGTGCCCGCCGGCATGAGCGGCGCCGTATACGTTTTCGTGAGTACCAGCCAATACGCCGGCCAGTACCGCGCCTACGTGAACGGCGTGGGCGGCGCGGGCGCCACCATTCCGCTGGGCCAGGCCTTCTTTGTGCGCTCGCTGTCTACCGCCGGGGTGCCCTTCGTCCTGCCGCTCAGCGCCCGGATTAACGACTTCGCCAGCGCCAACGCGGCCACCGTGCAGCGCAACGCGGACGCCCGCCCGCGCTTGCGCCTTACCCTGGCCGGAGCCGCTGCCCCAGCCGTAACCGACGAAACGTACCTGTACCTGGAAGCCGGCGCCACGGCCGGGGTAGACGCCGCCTTCGATGCCGATAAGATGCAGAACCCTAGTGGGCTCAACCTGGCTTCGGTAGCTGCTGGCGAGCAGCTGGCCATCAATGCCCTGCCCGTGCTGACGGCCCCGGCCACGGTGCCGTTGGTGCTCACCGTGCCCCAGCCCGGCGCCTACGTGCTCACGGCCGCGCAACTGGCCAATTTTGCTCCTGGCGCCCTCACGCTGGTTGATGCGCTGACGGGCACCCGCACGGCCCTGGCCGCCGGCACCAGCTATGCCTTCACTACGAGCAGTGCTGCTGCCCCCGGCCGCTTCACGCTGGAGCTGCGCCCCACCACCGTGACGGCCACCAGCCCGGCCCAGGCGCTGGCCACCCAGTTGCAAGTGTACCCCAACCCGGCTTCGAGTAGTTTCCGGGTGGAGCTGCCGCTGCCGGGCGGGGCCAAGGCCGCCGGTGTGCCCTTGCGCCTCATCAACTCGCTGGGCCAAGCGGTGCGCCGCCAGCAGCTGACCGGCGCGTCTGGGCAGCCCCTTGTCGGCGAAGTGGACGTGCGCGGCCTGGCCCCTGGTGTGTACCAGCTGCACCTTTCCGCGGCTGGAGCCTCGGTGGTGCGGCGGGTAGTGGTGCAGTAGCGGGCAAGGCAGGCGCCGGGCGTTTTGAAACGAGGTTGGCAACATTAGAGTACTGCCTTGGTTCTCGCTTATAGACCACGCTCCTGGCCTCGGGGCGAGGTGAATACGCGCTGCCGACTCTCTTCTTGCCTCTTTATCAGCTATGAAAACTCCCCTAACCTTCTTGCTGGCCCTGCTACTTGTGGGCTTGCAGTCCGCTTCCGCCCAAATTGACACCACGGGCGGCCGCTACTACCGGCCCATTTTCCCCAACGTGACCGAGACGCTGGGCGTGGCGTTTGGGCAGGCCGTCAACCTGGTCGGCAACAACCAGACCCTGCTGATGGACATTTACCAACCCGCCGGCGACGTGCTGGCCCAGCGGCCGGTCATCATTTTTGCCCACCAGGGCGGCTTCGTCACCGGCTCGCGCACCGACGCCTACATGGTGGCCGTGTGCCGGCGCTTCGCCCAGCTGGGCTACGTCACGGCCAGCATCGACTACCGCCTGGGCTTTCCCGTTAGCGGATTCCCGCCGCCGGCCGCCGATACCGTGGGCGTAGCCCGGGCCGCCATCCGCGGCATTCAGGACATGAAGGCGGCCGTGCGCTTCTTCCGCCGCGACGCGGCTACCACCAACACCTACCGGGTGCAGCCCAGCTACATTGCCGTGGGCGGGTCGTCGGCCGGGGCCTTTGCCGCGCTGGGAACGGGGTATCTGGACAAGGCCAGCGAAGTGCCCGCTTACGTCGACATTGCCTCCCTCGGCGGCGTGGAAGGCAACAGCGGCAACCCCGGCTACAGTAGCCTGCCGCTGGCCGTACTCAACCTGAGTGGCGCCACCGAAAGCCCCAACCTCATCGAGGCCGGCAATGCGCCGCTGCTCAGCGTGCACGGCACTTCCGACACCACGGTGCCGTATTTCCAGGGCCGAGTGGGCTCGTTCCTGCCGCCCAAGTACGTGTTCGGCAGCGGGCGCCTGCATCCGCGGGCCACGGCAGTGGGCATCCGCAACACCTTGGTTAGGCTAAGCCGGGCGGGCCACGTTCCCTTCGAAAATACCAACACTGCTGGCCAGGCCTACGCCGACACCACTTTCCGCGCCATTCGCGACTTCCTGCGGCCCAGTCTGGGCCAGACCGGTGTTGTGGTAACGTCCGCCAAACCCGGCGCGCTCAAGAATGCTCCCGTCGCGCAAGCCTACCCCGTTCCGGCCGATGACGCCCTGCGGGTCGTGCTGCCCGAGTCCTGGCTCTTACCCATCGAAGCCCAGCTGCTCGACGCAGCCGGCCGCGTGGTGCGCACCTTCAACCCCAGCGTGCACGACCTCAACGTGCTGCGCGGCTCGCTCAAAGCGGGACTCTATTTGCTGAAGTTTCCGGGGCAGGCCCCCGTGCGCATCGAGTTTAAATAAGGCGCTTTGGGAGCTTCGGGCTGAAGCCCCCATTGGACCTGTCTAAGTAAACGGTCATGCTGAGCGGAGTCGAAGCATCTCTCCTGCGAGAGTAAACAAATTACCATTGCAGGAGAGATGCTTCGACTCCGCTCAGCATGACCGTTCTTATTAAGGACAGGCATTGCTGGCTCTTTTGGGTGGACTGGTCTACACAAGCGTCTTGACTTCCCCGGCTTTTTCAGCACTGGCCTTCTCAACATCAAAAGTCACCGAGGCCGGGCGCACCTCGCCCAGCCGGGCCACAAACACGCCGGCGGCGCGCAGCTCCTCACGCCAGGTTTGCAGGGCGTGGAGCGTGGCGGTGCCCGTTGCATGGGGGCCACGCACGTTGACGTGCAGCGCGCCCAGGGGCAGCTGCAGCCAGTTCAGGGCTGCTCGCAATACCTCCGCGTTGGCATGGCGCAGGTAGAGGGTGACTTCTAAGGCCTCGGTGAGCTGCGGCTCGGGGGCCGCCGCGCGCTTGGCGTAGCCGTAGCGGAAGCCGCGCTGCAAGGCCAGCACGTCGGCCAGCACGGCCGAGCCGGTGGGGTGGCCGCCCGCGCCGCGCCCGCGCAGAAACTGCGTGCCGGCAAACTCGGCCTCGATGGCCGCGCCATTGAACTCGTGCTCCACGGCGTAGAGCGGCGACTCAGGGCCAACGAATTGCGGCGTCACCAGGGCCGTTACGCGTCCGCTGGGCAAGTGGTACAACCCGGCTACTACCTTGATTTTCTGCCCCTGCGCCGCCGCGTGGGCAATGTCGGCGGCGCTTATGCTTTCGATGCCCAGGTTGAGCACTTCGTCGGGGTTCAGGAAAACACCGTAGGCGTGGGCCGCCAGAATCACGGCTTTCGAGCGCGGGTCGAAGGCGCCCATGTCAAGGGCTGGGTCAGTTTCGGCGAAGCCTTTTGCCTGGGCTTCGGCCAGGGCCGGGCCATAATCGGACCCTTCCTCGCTCATACGGGTCAGCACGTAGTTTGACGAGCCGTTGAAAATGCCGCTCACCGAGCGCAACGGTTCGTGGCTGAAGTAGCTGTCCAGAGTGCGGATGATGGGGATGCTGCCGCACACAGCCGCTTCGTAGAGCAGGGTGCCGCCGTGTTCCGCCTGCAGCTGCACGAGTTCGGGCAAGTGGCGGGCCAACATGGCCTTGTTGGCCGTCACCACGCGGCGGCCTTGCCGGAGGGCGGCGCTCACCAGCCGAAACGCCTCGTCGGGGTCGTCAATTACCTCAATCAGCACGTCCACTTCCGGGTCATCCAGCAGCTCGTCGGCGTGAAAGCTAAACCGCTCCGCAGGCAGCGTCCGGGGCTTGTCAGGGCTTTTCACGGCAATGCGCGTGACGACTAAGCTCAGGCCGGGCTGCTGCTGCACGATGTCGTAAAAGCCCTGCCCCACGCAGCCAAAACCAATGAGGCCAATGCGCAGGGGTTGTTTGTCAACGTTCATTGAAAGAAAAATATAAACTGGTTAAATCAGCTGGTCATGCAGAGCGCAGCGAAGCGTCTCGCGTGGGGTAGTAATCAGTGACTTTGCAACGATGCGAGCGAGATGCTTCGCTGCGCTCTGCATGACGGTCCTTTTGCTCCTAATAATAATTAGTGGTGGCGAGCGGGATGCTTCGCTGCGCTCTGCATGACGTTCTTTTTGCTCTTGTGTATCATCGTTTACGCCACGGCTTCCGCCCGCACATCCAGCGCTTCCATCAGGCGCTGTTTGTAGGCTTGGAAGTCTGCATCGGTGCGGCGGCGCGGGCGGGGCAGCTCCACCCGCACGGTTTCGTGAATGCGGCCGGGATGGCCGCGCAGCACCACCACGCGGTCGGCCAGCACGAGGGCTTCTTCCAAATCGTGGGTCACGAGCAGCAGCGTGGGCCGGTCGTAGGCCCAGACGTGGAGTAGGTGGTCCTGCAAATCCATCTTGGTGAAGGGGTCGAGGGCACTGAAGGGCTCGTCGAGCAGCAGCAGCGCCGGCTGCGCCACCAGTGCCCGCGCAATGGCCACCCGCTGGGCCATGCCGCCCGAAAGCTGGCGCGGCAGGGCATCGGCAAACTTGCTCAGGCCCACTCGCTCCAACACGGCTTCGGTGCGGGCTTCCTGCTCGGCCCGCGGCAAGTCGGCCAGCCCGAAGCGCACGTTCTGGCGCACCGTGAGCCAGGGCATTAGGCGAGGCTCCTGGAAGACCACGCCCACGGCGGGGTTGGGGCCGGCAATGGGTTCTTCGTTGATGAGGGCCCGGCCGCCAGTGGGCACCTCCAGCCCTGCCACAATGCGTAGCAACGTGCTTTTGCCGCAGCCGCTGGCGCCCACCAGCGCCACTATTTCAGTGGGCTGCACGCGCAAGCTCACGTCAGCCAGCGCCGCAAGGCCAGAGGCAAACTGCTTGCTGAGGTGTTCGATGCGGAGCATGTGGGGAGGGGTGAGGTGAAATGGTGAAATCGTGAGGTGGTGAGTTTGATGTTCGGCTTGCGCGGCTTGCGCCTCTCGTTCTGATTGAACTTCAAACTCGCCATCTCACCACCTCACCAACTCACCGAATGCGTGTCTTGCCAGCGCAGCAGGTAGCGGCTCAGGGCCGCTAGGCCGGCGTCGGTGAGTTGGCCCAGCACGGCAAACAGCAGGATGCTGGCGAGGATGGTTTGGGGCCGGCCGGTCATTTGCCCGTCCACCAGCAAAAAGCCGAGGCCCTTGTTGGCGCCCATGATTTCGGCGGCCACCACAAACATCCAGCCCAGGCCCAGGCCGCTGCGCAGGCCCACCAAATAGGCCGGCAGCGTGGCCGGCAGAAACACTCGGCGCACCAATTGCCACCCCGAAAGCCGGTACACCCGGCCTACCTCCACCAGCTTGCGGTCCACGCCCTGCACGCCGTTCATCAGGTTCAAATACACCGGGAAAAACACGCCCACGGCAATCAGCACCACTTTCGACGTTTCGTAAATGCCCATCCAGAGGATGAACAGCGGCACCCAGGCCAGGGAGGGAATGTTGCGGATGCCTTGCAGCAGCGGGTCGAGCAAATGGAACAGCCGGCGCGAATACCCCGTGGCGGCCCCCAGCACCGTGGCCAGCGCGCCGCCCAGCGCAAACCCCAGCGCCACCCGCACCAGCGTGATGCCCACGTGCTCCCACAGTGCCCCGGTGCGGGCCAGCTCGGCGATGGTGGCCAGCACCCGCGAAGGCGCCGGCAGCAGGTTGGGCCGCAACACGCCGGCGCGGGCCAGCACCTCCCACAGCAGCAGCAGCGCCACGGGTAGCACCACGCCCGTCAGCCAGCCCCACTTGCGCGGAGCGGCCGGGGCTGCCGCTGGCCGCGCGGGCATCCGTACTTCCGAGGCGTCCGGCGTGGCCGGCGCATACACAGAGGTTAAGTCAGCCATTCGGTAGAGGGATAAATCGGCAAAACAGCGCCGCGGCTTATTTAGCGGCGGTAACGCCCTTGGCGGGAGCAGGTAGTTTGCTCGCAAAACTGGCGTCAATCAGCTCGCCGACGGTTTTGTTTACGTCGATGCCGGGCTCAATCACGCCGCTTTTCTTGAGCACGTCGCCGGCCGCCGTGATGGTGGCCCGCTGCGAACTGCCGAAGTTGAAATTGGAAAAATCGGTGCGTTCCAGCTGCTTGGCGGCCACGGCTTCGCTGAGCTTGGCCTCGGTGGCGAGGGTTTGCTTCAGCTCGGCGGGGTGCTGGCGGGCCCACTGGCGGGCCTGCTCGTAGGCGGCCAGCACGCGGTCGACCAGGGCCGGGTGCTGCTGGGCAAACTCGGCCCGCACGTTGAGCACGCCGTAGCTGTTGAAGTCGGGGTTGCGAAAGAACAGCTTGGCGCCCGACTCCAGCTCGGCCTTGGCCATGTGCGGGTCGAGGCCGGCCCAGGCGTCCACGTCGCCTGTTGCAAGGGCGGCGCGGCCGTCGGGGTGTTGCAGCGGAATCAGCTCAATGTCTTTTTCGCTCAGCCCGGCTTGGTCTAGGGCGCGCAGCAGGAAGATGTAGGGGTCGGTGCCGCGGGTGGCGGCCACGCGTTTGCCCTTCAAGTCGGCCACCGACTTAATGCCGGAGTTCGGGCCCGTGACCAGTGCCGTCCACTCCGGCTTGGAGTAGATGTACACGGCTTTCAGCGGGTTGCCATTTGCCCGGCCAATGAGCGCCGCCGCACCCGCCGTCGAGCCGAAGTCGATGCTGCTGCCATTGAGAAACTCCAGGGCCTTGTTGCTGCCCTGGCTCAGCACCCATTCCACCTTGATGTTCTGCTGGGCCAGGTCTTTTTCCAGCCAGCCTTGCTGCTTCAGCACCAAGCTGAGCGGGTTGTAATAGGCATAGTCCAACCGCACGGTTTCCGGGTTGGTAGCCGCGGCCTTGTCACCCGCCCCGCTACAGCTGGCCAGTCCCATTGCCAGCATCAGCAAGGCGCTGAGCAGCGAAAACGGACGAGCGAAGGAAAAGCGGAAAGCGGGGTTGGTGTTCATAAGAGGTTGATGAAAAGATTTTTATTGAAAGCGTGTAAGACCCCCCGGTCGTCATGTTGAGCTTGTCGAAGCATCTCTCCCGCAGTAGTAAATGGTAGTAAATGATTACTCTCGCGGGAGAGATGCTTCGACAAGCTCAGCATGACGACCTATTTCAGGGGTACTTCCGTGCTGCCTGGTTTATCAATGCGCAAACGTGGGCGCGTAGAACAGCTCCAGAAAGTGCGTGATGGCCGCCGTTTCCAGCAAAAAGCCGTCGTGCCCATAGCGCGAGTCTAACTCTGCGTACATGGCGCCCGGGATGTGGGCGGCCAACTCCCGCTGCTCGCTGAGCGGAAACAACACGTCGGACGTGATGCCCAGCACCAGCGTGCGCGCCCCGATGCGGCCCAGCGCCTTGGCCACGCCGCCCCGGCCCCGGCCGAGGTTGTGCGAGTCCATGCTGCGGCTCAGGGCCACGTAGCTGTAGGCGTCGAAGCGCGCCACCAGTTTCTCGCCCTGGTAGCGCTGATAGGTGCTGGCCCGGTGTTCGCGGAGGAGCGCGTCGTCGGGGTCGGTTTGGGTTTCGGCGTAGGCCGAGTAGCTGCGGTAGCTGAGCAGGGCAATGGCGCGGGCGGCGCGCAGGCCGTCGTCGCCCCCGCTGGGCTGGCCGGCGGCGTAGGTCGGGTCGGCCTCAATGGCCAGCCGCTGGGCTTCGTTGAAGGCAATGCCCCAGGCCGAATGCCGGGCATTGGTGGCAACAACCACTAGGTGGTCGAACAGCTCCGGCCGCTGCACGGCCCATTCCAAGGCCTGCTGCCCGCCCAGCGAGCCGCCAATCAGCGTGTGAATGTCCGTCAGGCCCAGTTCCTCGCGCAGGGCGTCGTGGGCGGCCACCAAATCCCGAATGGTAAGCAGCGGGAAGTGCTGGTAGCGCGGCTGCCCGGTGGCGGGGTCGTCGTCGAGCGGACTGGTGCTGCCGTAGCAGGAACCCAGCACGTTGGCGCACACAATAAACCAGTCGGCGGGGTCGAAATAGCACCCCGGTCCCACCAACCCCGGCCACCAGCTCAGCACGTCGGCGTTGGCCGTGAGCGCGTGGCACACCCACACCACATTGGTGCGGTCTTCGTTCAGCTGGCCCCAGGTGCGGTAGGCCACGTGGGCCCCCGCCAGGGTTTCGCCGCTTTCGAGGGATAGGTTGGGGAGGTTGAAAATCTGTTCGGACATAGTGCTTTCGTTATTTCTCGCGGAGGTCCGCAGAGGTTTTCGCGGAGGTCGTCACTG
>NZ_DASVSI010000183.1:0-69312 GCF_036388155.1 Hymenobacter sp.
CCAGCAGCACCCAGGCCGACAAGAGGTACAAGTACAGCACCGGCACCCCTCCTACCCGCCCGTCGTGGTCGAACACCCCCAGCAAGGGGAAGGAGAGCAGTGCCCCAAACAGCACCGCCAGAAACAGCAGGCGCTGGCCGAGGCGGGAGGCGGCTTGCTCGGGGCGGGGCGGCATGGGAGGAGGGTCGGTTTCGGTGGGCATGCGGAGGGGCCGCGCCTGAATGCGGCAGCCCTCCAATTTAACGGAAAAGCCGCCAGCCCAAGGGACCAGCGGCTTTTCTTCAGCTAAAGCAGGTGGCCCTTAGGCCGTGACCGAGGGTTGCTCGTCCATGAGCTTCACGTTGCGAATGTCCTTCATTTTCGTCGAGCCATACAGGAAGCAAATAGTAGCGATGGCTACCGGATACACCAACCCAAAATAGATGCTGTTTTCTTTCAAAAAGCCTTCCGGCTGCGCGGCGGCAATGGACACTAGCCACGTAGAAATCAATGGCACCAAGCCCCCAAAAATGCCGTTGCCAATGTGGTAGGGCACGGAGAGCGACGTGTAGCGCACTTTGGTCGGAAACAACTCCACCAGGTAGGCCGCAATGGGGCCGTACACCATGGTCACGAACAGCACCAGGCAGAATGTGAGGATAATCATGGGTATCATCTGGTAATCGTTGGCCACCATCACGGCGGGCACGGCCGCCACCGCGGCGCCAGCGGCGTCTACCGTGGCGGGGATGGCGGCGGTTTTTTCCACGGCTTTGCCCGCGAACTGCGTCAGGCCATAGAAAATGGGGAACGTGAAGAGCACCCCGCACAGCATGCCCGTCATGATGATGCGCTTCCGGCCAATGCGGTCCGACAAGCTGCCGAAATAAATAAAGAACGGGGTGGCCGCCAGCAGGGCCACGCACAGAATGATGCTGGCCGGAATCTGCTCCAGCTTCAGCACCGTCTGCATGTAGAAGTAGGCGTAGAACTGCCCCGTGTACCAGATAACGCCCTGGCCCATGGTGGCTCCAAACAGCGCCAGTAGCACCAAGCGGCGGTTTACGGGTTCCACAAACGAATCGCGCAGCGGGGACTTGCTTACGGTGCCTTCCTGCTTGGCTTTGGCAAACAGCGGCGACTCGTTCAGGCGCCGGCGAATGATGTACGAAGCCACCAGCAGAACCGATGAGAGCAGAAACGGAATGCGCCAGCCCCAGTCTGCAAACTCAGCAGCACCCACCACCAGCTTGGTGCCCACAATCACGGCAATGCTGATGAATAGGCCGATGGTGGCCGTGGTTTGGATGAAGCTTGTGTAGTAGCCCCGCCGGTTGTCGGGGGCATGTTCGGCCACGTAAGTGGTGGCGCCGCCGTATTCCCCGCCCAAGGCCAAGCCCTGCACCACCCGCAGCAAAAAGATGAGAATGGGCGCTGCCACCCCAATGGCGGCGTAATTGGGAATCAAGCCAATGGCGAACGTTGACCCGCCCATAAGTATCAGCGTGAGCAGAAACGTGTACTTCCGCCCCACCATGTCGCCGATGCGCCCGAACACCACCGCGCCAAATGGCCGCACCACAAAGCCCACGGCAAACGCCGCCAGCGTGCTCAGCAGGGCCGCCAGCGGGTTGGTTTTGGGGAAGAACTGGGTGGAAATGATGGTGGCCAGCGAGCCAAAAATATAGAAGTCGTACCATTCAATCACCGTGCCCACCGACGACGCGGTAATCACCTGCCAGATTTTGCTGGTCGGCGTGGAGTTGTTGTCGTGCGCCACGGCCGTGTCCGCTGGCGCGCCGTAGCCTGGAGAGATGCTTTGTTCCATGGTTGAAGCGGGGTTGATAGTGTCTGAAGGGAGGATTGAGCAGTGGGCTGGCCTACAAGAAAACCTGGGTTTGCAGCGTGATTTCGGGGCGATACTTGATGTCGTTGGGGGCCGTGCCGGCTTGGCCGGTGGGCACGGTGTAGTCGGGCCGGGCGCGGTAGTTCAGCGTAAACTTGGCGTTGTGCCCGTCGATGTAGAAGTTGGCGCCGGCGTCGAAGATGTTCACGCCTTTCTTTTCGCCGCTGGCGTCGCGCAGGCCTTCGTAAGAGGCCAGCAGGTGCGCAGCGTAAGGCTGCACCCGCAGCTTGGGCCCGAGCAAGTTTTTGGGCAGCAAATAGCCGGCTTGCAGGTAGCCCGCCTGGCCCGTGCCCGAATGCGGCACGGCGTTGCCCCGGCGTAAATCAGTGCCGTAGCCAGGGTTTGAGGCCCCGATGAAGCGCACGTGGTTGGGGCCCATGTCGTAGTTGTAGTACACGGCATAGGCCGTGAAGGCCGTCCCCGACTCTTTGTTGATGGGCGTGTCGAAGAAAGCGTCAAGCGCCCACAGCCCAATGTCGTGCGTTTGCACCTGGTTTGCGGCGTTGTTGAAGGACAAGAAGCCCGCCGAAGTTGCGGCCTGCACCTGCGCCGCGGTCAGCACGCTGCCCGCGGGCCGCGAAACCATGCCGTCGGCATTGTAGAAGAAGCCGCCACCCAGGTTAAATACCTGTTTGGTGCCCAAATAGGTGCCCACGGCGAAAGGCAACAGGTTGGCTTCCGGCTCCAGAAATCCCCAGGACAAATAGCCTTGGTAGACATGGTCGGTGCCCTGCGGATTATACTCAGCCACGTTGCGTCCCGTGTTGATGCCCGTAGCAACGTTGGTGGCGCCCAGACCAACTGCATTGCTGAACCCGCCCGTTTGGTTGGTCAGGAACGACTCGTTCACCGAAAAAGCGTAGTCCAGTTTGCTCACCCGGCCCTTCGCGTACACTCCAATGCCCCGCACGAACTGGTCGATGGCTTCAATGGTGGGCCAGTTGGTGAGTGGGGCGTCCATCGTGAGGAAGTTTACCGTGCTGGCGCGCGTCAGACGCGAGAGGCCGTTCTGGTAGTGCATGCCGGCGCCCAAACTCACGTAATTGTTCAGCTTGTACTCCACCACGGCTTCGTGCACGAACAGCTGTGGTTTCTTACCGTCCTGGGCTGGGGTCACACCCCCGCTCACCGCCGTCTGGTTGTTGATGCCGATGTGCGTGTAAACTAGGAAGCGCGGGTTGAGCTGGGCCAGTACGATAAAGCGGGAGCGGCGCAGCGCAAAGTCAACTTGGTCGGACTGGAGCTTGCCGGGCGCGCGGAATGTGCCGCTGTTGTTTTCGGTATAACGTGTCCACACTTGGTGCCAGGTGAGAAAACGGAGGTATTTCGAGCCATCGGGCGAAATGTTAATCTTCATGCCGGCCCCGTAGGGCACGCTCTCGGTGGGCATGGGCGTGGCCGCGCTCCCAGCCGGCGGCGCCACCGGAGCCGAAGGCGTTTGCTGGCCCGAAGGCAGCGGGTTGGTGCCGGCAGGCACCGGTGCGGATGGGTCCGCTGGCGGGGTGGTGGGGGGTGTGGTGGGCGGCGGTGTGGTGGGCGTTACTTGCCCATGAGAGGCACCGGCCAGTAGCAAGCCGCTCAGAGCCAAAGCGTAGCGAGGAAATCGCATAAGCAGAAAGGAGTTAGTGGTGGGAGTTAACCGATTGACAGCAAGCGCAGGCCTGCCCCCAAGTTCTGGTCGGCTAAGTAGCAGCCCGCATGCGCGTTTTGCTACCGGCCGGCTATAGTTTTGCTAAGCACTATAGCTACTTCCTCTCCCCCCTGCCCGGCTTACTCCGCCCGGAAACGTTCCCAGCGTATCACCATGAATTTGTCTCCCAGCTCCGTCACCACCATGCCGGCGCCCTTCAGGTTACCGGGCACCTGGAAAAACGCAGCCAGCTCGGTATAATTCAGGATTTTGTAGGTCGGGTGGTAGTCGGTTTGGCGGGGCGCGTGCACCCCGTACTTCTTCACCCAGTTCATCACGCTCACGTGGCTCACTCCCAGCAGCCGCTCAATTTCGCGGTAGCTCACGCCCTCAATGTACAGCTGTAGCGCCTTGATTACGTAGTAGCTGTCGACTTCCCGGCCCATTTTGGCCACCGTGTAGTGATAACCGCAGTTTTTGCACTTAAAGCGCTGCCGATTGTTCACCACGCCGCTTTTGGTGGCTTCCACTGAATCGCATTTGGGGCAAGTTGAAGCAGGCATGTGTCGAATTTGAGGTTGCTAACGAGGTAAAGCTATATAAATCAAGCAAACATATATCAGTTTAGCAAATAAACGCCTCCTAGCCCGCTACCTGGGCCCAGCCAAGACGGTGTTCAGCAGCGCATCCACGGCCAGGCCCAGCCGGCGCATATCAAGCCGGGCCAGGGTGTCGGAAGTCTGATGGTAGCTGCCGTTGCGGTAAAAAGCCGTGTCGGTGAGCAGCACGGCCGAGTAGCCGAAGTGCCAGTAATTGAGGTGGTCCGAAAAATCAATTCCTGGCAACCAGGCCGGGGCCTTGAAGCGCTTGACCGGTAGCGCGGCAGCCGCCTTGTAGCGCCGGGCAAACTGCCGCCCAAAGCGCCCGTTGCCAAATTTCTGGGCCACCGTCACGTAGTTGCCGCGGCTGCCATAAATGAATTTGAGCGGCGCCACCGGGTAGCGCTGGGAGCCGCGCCGGTCGTCGAAATACCCCAGCATTTCGAGCGCCACCATGCCCAGCACCGGCACCCCCGCGGCTTTGAGGGAGGCGGCGTGCACATAGCTGCCCATTTGCTTGGTGCGGAAAAACGGCGGCTCCTCCAGAGTGTAGGCTACCAGGTCGACGCGGTAGGGCAGCTTGGCCTGCTGCCCCAGCAGCCGCGCCAGCTCCAGCAGGGCCGCGACGCCGGTGCCGTTGTCGTCGGCGCCGGGCTGGTCGCCGCACACGTCATAATGCGCCCCGATAATGAGGCGGGGCCCGTCGGCCGGACCAAACGAACCGATGACGTTGCGAAACTCCTGCCCCCGTACGGCATACGGCTGCTCGGCCAACTCCCGCGCGCCCGCCGCCTGCAAGCCGCGGCGGATGTAGGCCGCCACCGAATTGAGCACCGCCTCGTGCTGGTAGTTGCGCGGTTGCGGCGTGGTGGTGAGGTACACCAGATGCTGGCGAAGCCGGGCCGTGTCAGCCGGCGATGCAATGGAAGTTTCGTTATTGGTGAACAGGCTCCGGTCCGACGCCCTAGGCGTCCGACCGGTTGTCATGAGGGCTTTCGAGGAGATTGCGCGACCGACAACCGGTCGGACGCCTAGGGCGTCGGACCGGAGCCTATAGCGCTTCCAAAACGGCTCCAGGGAACGCGCCGACGCATTGACGAAGGCAAGCAGCAAGCACAAGCACGCAAGTTTCATGGAGGCAAGCTACTTAGCTTTGGCCCCTCAAGCCGCGTTCGGCGCCTTAACTCCCACCATGCCCACTCCTGCCCCAGCCTTCCACTCCCTCACTCCCACCGACCTGACCCCGGCGCAGTGGCATCCGTTCATGGTGGGAGCCGTGGCGCCCCGCCCCGTGGCCTTCGCGAGCACTGTGGACGCCGAAGGCCGCGTGAACCTCAGCCCGTACAGTTTTTTCAACGCTTTCAGCTCCAATCCGCCCATTCTGGTGTTTTCACCCGCCAACCGCGTGCGCGACAACTCCCAAAAGCACACCCTGCAAAACGTGCGCGAGGTGCCGGAAGTCGTCATCAACATCTGCGATTATGCCTTGGTTGAGCAAATGTCGCTGGCCAGCACGGAGTACGAGAAAGGCGTCAACGAATTCACCAAAGCCGGGCTCACCGAGCTGGCATCGGAACGGGTGCGCCCGCCCCGCGTGGCCGAAGCCCCCGCCGCGTTTGAGTGCGTGGTGGAGCAAATCATCGAGCTGGGCGAGAATAATGGCGCCGGCAACCTCATCATCTGCCGCGTGGTGCGCGCCCATTTTCGCCACGACGTCCTCCTGCCCAACGCCACCGGCATCGACCCGTTTAAGCTGGACGCCGTGGCCCGCCTCGGCGGCGATTGGTACTGCCGCGCCAGCGGCGCCAGTCTCTTCGAAGTGCCCAAGCCCAACCGGCACATCGGCATCGGCATCGACCAGTTGCCCCCGCACATTCGCAACAGCGACGTCTTGACCGGCAATGAGCTGGGCCGCCTCGCCAACATTGAGCGCGACGCCCTGCCCGCCGCCGCCGCCCTCAACAACTTCCGGACCGAACCAATGGTCGCCTACATCCTCAGCAAATACGCCGACGATGCCGCGGCCCGGAAGCAACACTTGGTACAGCTCAGCAAGCAGTTCCTAGCCGAAGGGCGGCTGCTTGAGGCCTGGATGACGCTGCTTTTGACAGAATAGCCGCCTGCAGAGTGTGAAAGCCTAGTTGAACTGGCCCTTGCCTGACCGGTCCAATTCATCTGGCGGCCGCGCGGTCGTGGGACGCCTCGCGTGCAGTAGTAACCCAATCGTCTGTCATGCTGAGCTTGCGAGGCATCTTCTCACGTAAGAAGACGGCTCGCGTAGACTATAAAAGGATGCTTCGCAAGCCTAGCATGACAGACGAAGCGAGCAAAGTACCTCGCGTTGTACCCTGGCTCTTGTCCGTTTACTGAAGGAGGCTCGAAGCCTTAGGGGTGCCGCAGTCCGCCGGGATGATTTGTGAAATTTCACGAAATATTTTTATCCCGAGCGTATGCTTTCGTTCAGCTTGTCAATTCCAATACGCACTAATAATCAACAAGATGCATTGCTGAGCTCTGGCCGGGCATAGTTTCCAAATATTCAACTATAAATTATTTTTATAATTCCGCAGTGGAACTAAATCCAAAGGCCGAGCTAGCGCCGTAGTATTTCTGGACGCAGCCCAAAGCCCACGCCCGCTTCGTCGCTTTTCTCAGGATAGCACTCGGCCCTCGGGCTGGTGAATGGTTTTCGCATTCGTTCTGCACTTTTTGCCTGGCAGCTCAGCCGCTTCGACTTAGCTGTTTTTGGTTGCTACTCTTTGCTGCCTTTCTGCGGTAGCCCTTGTGTTGGTTTTTGCTGATTAGAAGCCCGGAATTTCTCGTGCCGGCTTCATTGTGCCTAAATTTCTACTCAATATATTGATTTTCAATGTATTGTGCTTTTGTGTTCGAGGTTTTTTGTTTCACTTTTCACCTGCTTCTTTTCTATGAAGAGCTTTACCAAACCACTCCAATGGCTGGTCGGCGCGTGTGCCATCACGTCGCTTTCTGTCTGGAGCGCCACCCGCCACACGCCGCTGGAAGCCAGTAGCCACCGCGAAGCCCCGCTCATTGCCGACGACCCGCTGGCCGACAATACCGACGTCTACGCCTTCGTGTCGCCCAACGACCCGAACCGCGTGGTGCTCATTGCCGACTACATCCCGTTTCAACTGCCCCAGGGCGGCCCCAACTACGCCACCTTCGGCGAGAACATTCGGTATGAGATTCACGTGAAAAACGACGGCACCACGGCCGGCGACAACATCACCTACCGCTTCACGTTCACCCGCGTCAACCAGGACCCCAGCACCTTTTTCAATGTTCGGCTGGGCCAGCAAAACCTCAAAACCACTTATACCTGCGAAAAAAGCGTTAACGGTGGGGCTTTTTCTGCAATCGTTACCGGCGGGGTAGTGCCCGTCAATAACATCGGGCCGCGCTCCATCAATGGCGGTGCGGGCCTCAACCAGCCTTCTTACGCCAGCATCCGCCAAAGCGCCGTGACCAATGCTACCGGCGGCGGCGGCGAGCAAGTATTCTGCGGACCCTCCGACGACCCGTTTTTCGTCGACCTGGGGGCCATTTTTGATTTGGCCGGCCTGCGCGTAAACCAAGGCGCCCGCGACGGCTTGGCGAAGTACAACGTGCATTCCATTGCGCTCAGCGTGCCCATTGCCACGCTCCAGAAGAACGGCCAGCCGGTATCGGCCGCGGCCAATATCCTGGACCCCAACTATGTGATTGGCGTGTGGGCCTCGGCCAGCCGTCCCTCGGTGCGCACCTTGAGCCCCACCGGCGGCCCCACCACCGACAACGCCACCTACGTGCAGGTGTCGCGCCTGGGCATGCCCCTCACCAACGAAGCCATCATCCCCGTCGGCAACAAGGACGCCTGGAACCGCACCACGCCCTACGCCGAGGCCGCTTCGACCGATGACTACCTCTCGAACCCCGAGCTGGGCCTGTACATGGACGACCGCCAGTTTGGCGGAGCCGTGCCGGCTCTGGGCGCCTTGCGCATTCAAACCAGCTCCCTGGCGGGCTTCCCCGGCCTGCCCGCCGGTGGTTTTGACTTCGGCAACACGCGCCCGGGCCTGTTCCCGCTAAAAGGCAGCGCCGCTGTGGCGGGCACCGCCCTGGACGACGCCGCCTTTGGCAACTACCTGTTGGTGTCGGGCAAGCCTCGTTCGGTCGACATCAAGCCCATTTTCCACACCGGCGTGCCCAACCTGCGCCCCTACCAACTGGCCACCGGCAAAGGCGGCAACCCCCTGGCCGCCGGCAAGCCGTTTGTGAACAACTTCCTGCCCCTGAGCGGTGCTAACCCCGGCGGCGATATGCTGCGCCTGAACATGGCCGTGCCCGCAACGCCCCGCAATTCGCCCGATTTTAGCAACGAAGGCTTGTTTGCCGCCGCCGTACTCGGCCTGACCGACCCGCGCTTCAATGGCAACGCCAACCTGCAAATGATTCCCAACATGGATGGCTTTCCCAACGGCCGCCGCCTCGAAGACGAAGTAGTGAAAATTGAGTTACAGGCCGTAAGCGGCGCCGCCCTGGCCGCCATTGGCCTGTGGTACGACGACTATACGCCCACAAGCCCCTCACCCGTGACGCCCAAGCTCAAGGGCGTGCTGAATTTCTCGGCCGGGGTGGAAGGCAACGATGCGCCCTTTAGCGCCACGTTCCCCTACGTGGCCGCGCCCTGGGATGGCTTTGCCAACCGTCGCTAACTCATTTCCCAACATTGATTCGTCCGAAGAAAATGAATTCTAAACTGACTACTAAATACGTCATGCTGCCCGCCGCCGCAGCGGTAGCCCTCGGGCTTTCGCTGTGGAGCAGCACCCGCCACACGCCGCTGGAAGCCAGTAGCCACCGCGAGGCCCCCCTCATCGCCGACGACCCCGTGGCCGACAACACCGACCTCTACGCCTTCCGCGACCCCAACGACGCCGAGCGGGTGGTCGTCATCGCCAACTACATTCCGTTTGAGCTGCCCCACGGCGG
The DNA here is from genome assembly GCF_036388155.1 of Hymenobacter sp. NCBI lineage: Bacteria > Pseudomonadati > Bacteroidota > Cytophagia > Cytophagales > Hymenobacteraceae > Hymenobacter > Hymenobacter sp. The sequence continues at coordinate 9,107 of NZ_DASVSI010000183.1, forward strand.
CCCCAACTACGCCACTTTTGGCGAGGGCGTCCGCTACGAAGTGCACGTGAAAAACGACGGCTCGACGCCCGGCGACAACATCACCTACCGCTTCACCTTCGCGCGCACCAACCAGGACCCCACCACGTTTTTCAACATCCGGCTGGGCCAGCAGAACCTGAAAACCACCTACACCTGCGAGAAAAGCGTGAACGGTGGTGCTTTCTCGCCCATCGTGACCGGGGGCATTGTGCCGCCGAACAACATCGGGCCGCGCTCCATCAACGGCGGGGCCGGCCTGAACCAGCCCGCGCCGTATGAAACCCTGCGCCAGAACGCCATTACCAACGCCTCGGGCGGGGGCGGCGAGCGCATTCTCTGCGGCCCGACCGACGACCCGTTCTTCGCCGACCTCGGCGCCATTTTTGACCTGGCCGGCCTGCGTCCCGCCAACGCCACCGACGGCTTGGCGCGCAAGAACTGCCACGCCATTGCACTGAGCATTCCTATCTCCACGCTGCAGAAGAGCGGCCAGCCGGTTTCGGCGGCGGCCAACATTCTGGACCCCAACTACGTGATTGGCGTGTGGGCTTCGGCCAGCCGTCCGCAGCTGCGCACGTTTGATGCCGCCACCGGCGAAGGTGCCAGCGGTACCTACGTGCAGGTATCGCGCCTGGGCATGCCCCTCACCAACGAGGTGATTAACCCCATCGGCAGCAAAGACGCCTGGAACGCGACCACGCCCTACGCTGAGGCGGCCATCACCGACGACTACCTCTCGAACCCCGAACTGGGCCTGTACACGGCGGATAATGCGCCGGTAGCCCCGGCCGCTCCCAAAACCGCTGGGCAGACTTTCTTCGGAGAGGCCGTGCCGGCCCTGGGTGCCCTGCGCATGCAAACCAAGTCGCTGGACGGCCAGCCGGGCATTCCGGCCGGGGGCTTCGACTTCCGCAACCAAGCCGACGGCCTCCAGATTCTGGTGGGCAGCCCCTTGGTAACCGGTACTGCCTTCGACCCCGCCTTGTTTGGCCCTTACCTGCTGGTGGCTGATAAGCCCCGTTCGGCTGACATCAAGCCCATTTTCCACACCGGCGTGCCCAACCTGCCGCCTTACCAACTGGTAGTTGGCAAAACGCCGCTATCTGCTGGCAACGCGGCCGTGAATCCGCTGTCGGCGGGCAAGCCGTTCATCAACAACTTCCTGCCCTTGACGGCCAGCGGCCGCACCAACCCCGGTGGCGACATGCTGCGCCTGAACATGGCCGTGCCCGCCACGCCCCGCAACTCCCCCGATTTCAGCAACCAGGGCTTGCTGGCCGCGGCGGTGCTCGGCATCACCGACCCGCGCTTTAATGGCAGCGCAGCTCTGGAGAACATTCCGAACATGGACGGCTTCCCCAACGGGCGCCGCCTGGAAGACGCCGTGGACCAGATTGAGCTGAAAGCCGTGGGTGGCCTGGTGCTGGCCGCCGTGGGCCTGTACTTCGACGACTTTGCCGCCGGCAGCACCAACCCGCTCACGCCGAAACTGCTGGCTGAAGTCACCTTCACCACGGGCGTAGAAGCCAACGACACCACGTTCCGTTCGGCCTTCCCCTACATTCAGACGCCTTGGAGCGGCACTGGTTCGGCCAGCGGCCCGACCAACGTCATCGTGAACCCCGACCTGACCGTGAGCACGCCCATGGGCGTGGATGCTGGTACCTACAACAACATCACCATCACCAGCACAGGGGTGGCTTCGTTCAACGGCCCCATTCAGGTGAACGGCACGCTGACCCTGCAAACGGGCGGCACGCTGAGCACCCAGGGCGTGTTGGCCACCAGCTGCCTGCCCATCACGGGTCCTGGTAGCTTCGTGATGCAGCCCGGCTCGACGCTGCGCATCTGCAACCCCGACGGCATTACGGCTTCGGGCGCTACCGGCGCCATCCAGCTCACCGGTGCCCGCACCTATGCCGCCGACGCCAACTACGTGTACAACGGCCTGGAAGCCCAAACCACCGGCGCGGCCCTGCCCAGCCAGGTGCGTAGCCTGACGGTGAACAACGCCGCCGGCCTCACCGTGAACAACGGCGGCCTACGGGTGGCCCAGACCGTGACCCTCACCAGCGGCAACCTGACCACCAGCGCCGGCCAGATGCTGACGCTGCTCTCGACCCCCACGGCCGGCACCGCCCTCGTGGTGAATACCGGCGGCGCCGTAGTAGGCCCAGCCACCGTGCAGCGCGCCATCGACCCGGCTTTCAATTCGGGCCTGGGCTACCGCCACTACAGCTCGCCGGTGGCCAGCACGCCGCTTTCCGACCTGACGACAGCCACGGGCTTCACGGCGATTTACAACCAGACCTACAACACCGCGGCCGACCCGAACTCGACCACGCCCTTCCCGAACGTGTTTGGCTACGACCAAACCCGTGTGGTGCTCGGAGCTAATTCGAACGCGGCGTTTGACCAGGGCTTCTTTGTGCCCTCGGCTTCGGACCCCATGGGCCTGCTGACCGGCTACACCGTGAACCTCCCCGCCGCCACTCTCGTGGACGTGATGGGCACCCTGAACAACGGCACGGTGACGCGTTCCGGCCTCACCCGCGGCGCGCAGCCCCAGAGCGGCTGGCAGTTGCTGGGCAACCCCTACCCTTCGCCGCTTGACTTCAGCCAGACGGCTGGCGTGACGCGCACCAACCTCGACGACGCCGTGTACGTGTACCAGAGCACCGGGCAGTACGTGGGCCAGTACCGCAGCTACGTCAACGGCGTGGGCAACCCGCTGGTGGCGTCGATGCAAGGCTTCTTTGCCCGCGTTAGCGCCGGCCAGACCACCGGCAGCCTGGCGCTCAACAACGCCGCCCGCGTCACCACGTTCTCGACCACGCCCAGCTTCAACCGGGGCACGGCTGAAACCCGGCCGCTGGTGAACCTGCAGCTGAAGGGCAACACCGGCAAGCTGTCGGATGAGACGTTTGTGTACTTCGAGCAAGGCGCCACCGCCGCCTTCGACGCGCGCTTCGACGCCTACAAGCTGCCGAGTTCCTCGGGCCTCAGCCTGGGCAGCATCATTGCCGGCGACGAGCTGTCGGTGAATGGCCTGACGCCGCTGGCCGCCTCGACGTCCACCACCGTGCCGCTCAACCTGCACGTGCCAGCCACGGGCTCCTACACGTTGAACGCCGCTAGCCTCGTCAACTTCGACGCCAACACCCAGGTGTTGCTGCTCGACACCGAGACCGGCGCGCGCATCAACCTGGCGCAGCAGCCGATGTACACCTTCACGGCCGCTACAACGGCCATGACGGGTCGCTTCAGCCTGTTCTTCGGTCCGGCCGCTGGGCCGCTGGCCACTAACAACGCCGCCCTGGCCAAGCAGGTGCAGCTGTTCCCGAATCCCGCCCACGGCAGCTTCACGCTGCTGCTGCCCGCCGAAATGGGCCGCTCGGTAACGGCCACGCTGTACAACCAGCTCGGCCAAGTGGTGTCGCAGCGCACGCTGGCCATCACCGCCGCCGGTGCCACGGCTCAGTTCGACGTATCGAACTTGGCTCTGGGCATCTACTCTCTGCGCTTGGGCTCGGGCAAGTCTCAGGTCGTGAAGCGCGTAGTGGTGGAGTAACGCAACCAGGTTACCAACCCCGGCCGAAGCGTTTCGGCCGGGGTTACAACCGCTCCTTGCCCGTCAAACTTTCCTTAAGCCTCATTCAGATGAAAAAACATACTTTCCTAAGCGCTTTCTTTGGAACCGCCGTGTTCCTGCTCATAACCACCGCCACGGCCCTCGCACAGCCCGGCACCGGCGGCCCCACCCCCACCAACCCGCCTGTTGACCCCACGGCCGTGCCCATCGACGGGGGTGCTTCCCTCCTGCTGGCCAGCGGCGTGGCCTTCGGCTTGAAAAAGCTGCGGGACCGACGCAAGGCGCGGTAGAAGTACCACCGCCAAAACGCAAAACGCGGCTTCTCGATTGAGAAGCCGCGTTTTGCGTTTATAAAGCTTGGTGAAATATTCTGTCAGGTGCTTACTTCTTAATTCCGAACGGCAATCAGCAACCCCAGCTCCTTATACCGCAGGTTGAATTTCTTGGCAATCATCGCATTGGTCAGCGAGCCGCGGTAGATGTAGACGCCGCTGCGGAAATGCTCGTTCGTGAACAGCACTTCGTTGATGCCGCCGTGCTGGCTGATTTCTTGGAGGATGGGCGTGAAAATGTTACTCAGCGCGTTGGTGGCGGTGCGGGGCACGCGCGAGGCGATGTTGGGCACGCAGTAGTGCACCACGTCGTATTTGCGGAAGATGGGCTTGCTGTGGCTGGTCATTTCGCTGGTTTCAAAGCAGCCGCCCTGGTCGATGCTCACGTCGATGATAACCGAGCCGGGCGACATGCTCGCCACCATTTCTTCGGGCACCATGAAGGGAATGCGGCCGTCTTCGACTGACAGGGCGCCGATAACCACGTCGGCACGCCGAATTTGCTGGCTGAGGGCGAAGGTGTCCAGGGTGCTGGTGTAGAGCTGCATGCCCAGGTTGTGCTTCAGGCGGCGCAGCTTGTAGAGGTGGTTGTCGAACACCTTCACCTCGGCGCCCAGGCCGGTGGCGGCGCGGGCGGTGTATTCGGCCACGGTGCCGGCCCCCAGAATAACGACCTGCGAGGGCGGCACGCCCGTGATGCCCCCGAGAATGATGCCCTTGCCTTCGTTGGAGCGGGCCAGGTATTCGGCCGCAATCAACATGACGGTGGAGCCCGCGATTTCGCTCATGGCGCGCACCACGGGGCGGGCGCCGCTGGGGTCCTTCATCAGCTCGAAGCCGATGGCGTTGATTTTCTTACGGGCCAGCGCCGAGATATAGTCCTGGGTCATCGAGCCCATTTGCAGGGCCGAAATCAGGGTCTGGTTGGGGTGCAGCAACTCAATTTCGTCCAGCGTAGGCGGCGCCACTTTCAGCAGTACGTCGGCTTTGAACACTTCCTCCGCCGAATAGGCAATCTGGGCCCCGGCTTCGGAGTAGGCGTGGTCGGCGTATTTGCTGGGCTCGCCGGCGCCGGCCTCAATCACCACTTCGTGGCCTTCGTTGACGAGGTGCTGCACGGCCTCCGGCGTGAGGCCAATGCGGTTTTCCTGCAATGAGGTTTCGCGGGGCAGGCCGATGAAGAGTTTGCGCTTGCGCGTTTCCACGGCCAGCATCGATTCCTGCGTGAAGTAGGCGCGGCTCGTGGCCAGAGACTCAAAACCGGAGGGTAGCTGTTCGGCCATTGGATGGTAATTAAAAACTATAAATCGAGAATTCAAGAGGAGCACAAGGCACTACTTCTCAATCCGTGGAATACAATTTTTAATTCTTAATTTATAATTTTTAATTGAATCTGTCGTACTTCGAGACCCAACACTTCGATGCGAACTTCAAGCCGGGGCTCCGGCAATAAAGCAGCCACGCGGGCGGGCCATTCCACCAAACAAAGATACCCAGAATCGAGGTACTCCGAGGCTCCGATACGCTCGGCTTCGTCCACGGAATCAACGCGGTAAAAATCAAAGTGATACACGGGCCGGTCGCGACCGTCGCGGTACTCGTTCACGAGCGCGAAAGTCGGGCTGCTCACGTCGTCGGTCACGCCCAGGCCCGCGGCAAGGGTCCGAATCAGGGTGGTTTTGCCGGCGCCCATCTCGCCCTCAAAGGCCACTACCGAGCACTCCGCTTCGGCAATGGCGGCCTGCACTTGCGCGGCGGCCGCGGGCAAGTCTTCGAGGGAAGAAACAGTGATGGTGAGTGGCTGCATCTGGCAAAATTACCCCTGCGCGGGCACACGCAGACGGCTTTTCTTGGATTATAGGTGGTAATCCCTCACCTTTACAGGTGCCGCGAAGTCTAAAGTGGTCAGTTAAAGAGAGGTAATGGCCTTTTTTTAGCGCCACAGTAGTCTGCGCGGCCGGCTTAGTTTTTAGGAGCCGCCTTCTTTCTACCCTGCTTCTACTACATGCTCATCTCTACCCCGGTTACGTCAGGAATCGTGTCTTGGCTTTTTGCGTCGTTACGCTTGTTGTGCTTGGTAACCTCCCCGCTGCTGGTTTGGGGCCAAGGCCGCCCGGCGGCAACCGGCAACGTGAGCAGCCCCACCGGCACCGCCGTGGAGCTTGCCACCGTCACGCTGCACCGGGCCGCCGACTCGGTGGTGGTGAAGTCGGAGTTCAGCGACGCGGCTGGGGCTTTTCGGCTGGAAGGCGCGCCGGCCCGCTACGTGGTTTCGGTGATGCAAGTGGGCTTCGAGCACTACTGGAGCGCGCCATTTGAGCTGGTGGCTTCGGATGTGGCGTTGCCGGCCATCAGGCTCGCGGCCAGCCGCGCCACGGCTCTCAATGAAGTGACGGTCACTTCGCGCAAGCCCCTGTTCGAACGACAAGCCGACCGCACGGTGGTGAACGTTGCCTACAATTCGCTGTCGGCCGGTGCCACGGCCCTGGACGTGCTGGCCCGCTCGCCGGGCGTGATAGTGTATGCCAACAATAACATCGCCTTGAAAGGCCGGACGGCGGTGCTGGTGGTCATCGACGGCAAACGCACCCCGCTCACGGGCACCGACTTGGCCGACTACCTCCGCTCCCTGCCCGCCGAGCAGCTGCAAAGCATCGAGCTCATCACCAACCCGCCGGCGCAGTTTGATGCCCAGGGCGGCGCGGGCGTTATCGCCATCAACCTCAAAAAAGACGAGCGCCAAGGCACTAACGGCAGTGTCAACGCCAGCTATGGCCGGGGGGAGTACGGCAAGTTTACGACCGGCGCTTCGCTGAACCACCGCCACAAACGCACCAACTTGTACGGCACCTACGCTTACACCAACCGATTGAACTTCCTTCGCTTGGATTTTGAGCGGCAGTACGCGGCCTCGCCGCTCTTGCCCGCGGGCAGTAGCGAGCTCTTCACCGACCGGGTGTCGGACCTGCGGTCGCACACTGGCAAGCTGGGGCTCGATGTGACGCTCTCGCAGCGCACCTTGGTGGGCGTATCGGTGAGTGGCTTGACCAGCCAGACCTACATCGATACCGATAATACGACCCGCTTATTTGGGCCAAACAGAGAGCTCACCACCCGCTTCAACTCGGTTATTACCCAGGACGTGCCGCAGCCCAGTGGGAGCGCCAACGTGAACCTGCGCCACGCTTTTGCTGATTCGGCCACGGCCCGCACCCTCACGGCCGATGCCGACTATGCGCGCTACAAAACCACCCGCTTGCTGGACCTCTACACCTTTTTCGCAGAGCCTTCCGCCCCCACCAATTTGTTTAGCGGCGACCAGAGCAGCGACCTGACCATTCAAGCCGTGAAGGTGGATTTCAGCCAGCCTCTGCCCCACCGGGCGCGCCTGGAGACCGGCGTTAAGATGACCCGAGTGTCGTCGGACAACAACGTGCTGTTTGTGAACACGGCGAACGGCATTACCACCACCTTGCCCAATATTTCCACCAATTTTCAGTACAACGAAAACGTAAACGCCGCTTACGTCAGCCTGCGCGGCGCGAGTCCTAAAACTACCTATCGGGCCGGCCTGCGGGCCGAGCAGACGAATACCTCGGCGCAGCCGTTGGGTGAAAATGCCCGCAAGCGCAACTACACCCAGTTGTTTCCCAGCCTCATTCTGCAACGCACGCTGAGTGCGCAGCACACGCTGGGCCTGTCGGTGGCGCGGCGAATAGACCGGCCGAGCTACGTGCAGGTAAACCCCATACGCAATTACTTCGACGCCACTTCGTACCGCTCGGGTAACCCTGACTTGGTGGCGCAGACCAGCTACAATGTTGACCTGACGCATACCTTCCGCCAGAAATTCAGCACGTCGCTGGCCTACGCTCAAACCGACAAGCCCATTGTGACGGTGGTGCAGCTTTCGCCTGACGGCGGCCGGCTCGTGGTCAACCGCGACGTGAACCTCAGCACCCAGCATAACTACTCCCTTACCCTGACTGCCCCCCTTGAACTCGCCAAGTGGTGGACGCTTTACGCCAACGGCGTGTTCTATTATTCTCGCTTTAAAGGGGAATTGGCTAGCACGGTGCTCGACCGCGACCAAGCGGCGTTCAACCTGTCCGCGAACAACAGCTTCACCCTGCCCCACGGCTGGGGAGCCGACCTGAATGGCGTGTACGAATCGCGAGAGAGGTACTTTTTCGAAACGAACAGCCAGCGCGGGCAAGTGTCGGTGGGCCTGCAAAAAAGCCTGTGGAACAAGCAGGGCACCTTGCGGCTCAACGTGTCGGACATCTTCTACACCACGCCCGTTACCTCCACCACCACCTTCAACAATTTCGCCGAAACCTTCTACCGCCGGCAGGACACGCGGGTGGCCACGGTGGCCTTCACCTACCGCTTTGGCAACAGCAAGGTGGCTGCCGCCCGCAAACGCAGTGCTGGCGCCGAGGACGAGCTGCGGCGCGCTAATGGGCAGTAAAAGTCAGCTGCTGGGGTGCAACCGTAGAAAAACAGCATAGTCCTTGGGCCATATTAGCCCATTGACTTATGCTCTGCACCTTTTCTCTGCGTTGTTTTACTTTTCCTTTATTCCTACTCGTTTTGCTGCTGGCCAGCGCTGGCCCGGCGCTAGCGCAATCGCGCAGCAGCGTAACCGGCACAGTGGCCACGGCCGCCGGCGCGGCCGTGGAGTTTGCCACCATCACCTTGCATCGCGCCGCCGATTCGGCGGTGGTGAAGTCGGAATTCAGCGACGCGCAAGGGCACTTCCAGCTGGACGCCCCGGCGGGCGCCCGCTACCGGGTTTCGGCGGCCCAGGTGGGTTTCGAGCGCTACTGGAGTGCGCCGTTTGAGCTGCTGGCCGAAGGGCTGGCGTTGCCGGCCATTGCTTGCGGGCCAGCCAGGCCACGGCGCTCAAAGAAGTGACCGTGACGGCGCGCAAGCCGCTGTTTGAGCGCCAGGCCGACCGCACGGTGGTGAACGTGGAAGACAGCCCCCTCTCGGCGGGCTCCACCACGCTGGACGTGCTGACCCGCTCCCCCGGCGTGACCGTGGGCTCGGGCGATGCCTTAAGCTTGAAGGGCCGCTCGGGGGTGCTGGTCGTCATCGACGGCAAGCGCGTGGCCATGACGGGCACCGAACTATCTGATTACCTGCGCAACCTGCCGGCCGACCTGCTCAAGAGCATCGAACTCATCACCAACCCGCCGGCCAAGTACGACGCGCAGGGCGGCGCGGGCATCATCGCCATCAACCTCAAGAAAGACCAGCGCCAGGGCACCAATGGCAGCCTGCTTGCCAGCTTCGGGCGGGGCCGCTACAACAAGTACAACACCAACCTGACGCTGAACAATCGGCGGGGCAAAACCAACGTGTTCGGCAACTATGGCTACGCCGACCGCGAAAATTTCCAGGCCCTGACCATTCACCGCGACTTTTTGGAAGGCGGGCGCGTGGTGGGCCGCAGCGACCAGGACAACTTTATTAAGTCGCGCAGCTTTGCGCACACGTATAAAGCAGGGCTCGATTACAGCCTGACGGAACGCAGCACGCTGGGGGCGTCGGTAAACGGCCAGGGCGTGCGCGTGCCGCAAGACGGCACCAACGTGGCCTCCCAGGCCGACGCCAACAACTCCCTCCTGCGCAGCTACCGGGCCATCAACAAGCGCGCCGTGCGCTTCCCCAACTTCGCCGCCAACCTCAACTTCAAGCACACCTTCGAGGACTCGCTGGGCGCCCGCGAGCTGACCGCCGACGCCGACTTCGCCCGCTACAGCAGCACCCGCCTGCAAACCCTCACCACCACGTTTGATTTCCCGGCGCAGAGCACAAACATTCGCGACGGCGACCAGCGGGGCGAGCTCACCATTCAGTCGCTGAAGGCGGACTACGTGCATCCTCTTTCCAAGCTCGCCAAACTCGAAGCCGGCCTGAAGACCAGCGTGGTGAGCTCCGATAACAACGTCCTGTTCTTGCTCACCGAGAACGACCAGACCACCGTCGACGCGAACCAAAGCAACCGCTTCAAGTACAATGAAAACGTGAATGCCGGCTACGTCACCTACTCGCAAACGCTGCCCAAGGGCTCGTTTACGGCGGGCCTGCGCGGGGAGCAAACCAACGCCACCGGCCGCCAGGAAGTGGGCGGCGAGCCCTTCCCGCCGCGCCACTACTTCCAGCTATTTCCCAGCGCCGCCTACAAGCGCACCCTCACCGACAAGCACGAGGTGTCGCTGTCGCTGAGCCGGCGCATCGACCGGCCCACCTACAACCAGCTCAACCCCTTCCGCGTCTACATCGACGCCACCACCTACGGCTCCGGCAACCCCAGCTTGCTTCCCCAAACCAGCTACAACCTGGAGCTGAGCCACACGTTCAAGCAGAAATACACCACGGAGCTGGCCTGGTCGATAACCGACAACCCCATCATCAATGCGGTGCAGCCCGTCCCCGGCCCCGGCAATTTTGTGGTGGCCCGCGACGTGAACCTGACCCGCCAGGACACCTACACCCTCACGCTGAGCGCCCAGCTGGAACCCGCCAAGTGGTGGAGCACCAACAACAACGCCGTGGCGTACTACGCCCGCTTCATCGGCGACCTGGCCGGCACTGCCCTCGACAAAGGCGCGCCCGCCTTCAACCTCACGTCCAACAGCACCTTCACCCTGGGCCACGGCTGGGGGGCCGATTTGACCGGCACTTACCAGTCGCGTCAGATTTATGGGTTCTTCGACCTGCGCCCCCAGGGCCAGCTCACGGCCGGCATTTCCAAGAGCGTGTGGGACAAGAAGGGCAATTTCAAACTGAACTTCACCGACATCCTCTACACCCAGAAAACCCGCGCCACGTCGACCTACAACAACTACCAGGAGCGGTTCTACCAGCGGTTTGATTCGCGGGTGGCCACGCTGGCTTTCACCTACCGCTTCGGCAACCAGAAAGTGGCGCCCACGCGCCGCCGTTCCGGGGGTGCGGAAGACGAGAAGCGCCGCGCGGGATAATTCTGGGGGTTGTTTGGCAGCGTTGGGATAACTTCGCGGGCCGTGACGGCAATTCAACCACCGTTTCTTCCCATGCAAGTATCTCAGATGGCGGCCGGCCTGAGCGGCTCCGAAATCATTCGAATTGGCAACCAAGTAAGCGAGCAAGTGCGCCAGGGCGCCAGCATCTGCAACCTGACCATTGGCGATTTCGACCCCAAAATTTTCCCGATTCCCGCCGAGCTGAACGCCGGCATCACGCAGGCCTACCAGGCTGGGCAGACCAACTACCCGCCCGCAGCCGGCATGGGCGAGTTGCGCGATGCCGTTTACAACTTCCTGAAAACTCGCCAAGGCCTGGAATACGGCCCCAACGACATTCTCATTGCCGGCGGCTCGCGTCCGCTCATCTACGCCACCTACCGTGCCCTTGTTGACCCGGGCGACCGGGTGATTTTTCCGTTGCCATCGTGGAATAACAACCACTACTGCCACCTCACCAGCGCCACGCCCGTGGCCGTGCCCACCAGCGCCGAAAATAACTTCATGCCCACGGCGGCTGATTTGGCGCCGCACGTGGCCGGCGCCACCCTGCTGGCGCTGTGCTCCCCGCTGAACCCTACCGGCACGGTGTTTACCAAAGCCGGCCTGGAGGAAATCTGCGACCTGGTGCTGGCCGAAAACAAGCGCCGCGGCCCCGACGAAAAGCCGCTGTACGTGCTCTACGACCAGATTTACTGGCTGCTCACCTTCGGCAACACCGAGCACCACGACCCGGTGACCCTGCGCCCCGAGCTGCGCGACTACGTCATCTACATCGACGGCATTTCGAAATGCTTCGCCGCCACCGGCGTGCGCGTGGGCTACAGCTTCGGCCCCACCGCCATCATCGACAAGATGAAGTCCATTCTGGGCCACGTGGGCGCCTGGGCCCCCAAGGCCGAGCAAGTAGCCACGGCCCATTTCCTGCCCGAAACCGCGGCCGTGGACGAGTTCCTGGCCAGCATGAAAACGCGACTTGATAGTTCGTTGGGTGGCCTTTTCAACGGCCTGAAAGAGCTGCAAAGCCAAGGCTACCCCGTGGACGCCGTAGCTCCGGCCGGCGCTATTTACCTCACCATCAAAATCGACGTGCTGGGTCGCAGCACCCCCGACGGCACCCTACTAAAAACCACCGCCGAGCTCACCTCCTACCTCATTTCGGAGGCAAAGCTGGCCCTGGTACCTTTCAGCGCCTTCGGCACGCCTGCTACGGAGCCGTGGTTCCGCGCTTCAGTAGGCGCCGAGACGGTGGAGTCAATCCAAGCGGCGCTGCCGCGGTTGAAAGCTGCGCTGGATAAGGTGAAGTAAGCCTATCCATACCTAATAACAACTGGTCAAGCCCTGTTTTATTCTTTATTTATAATGAAGCTTCATGTCGTTTGCACAAAGCGTAATATCAGACATTCTGACTGCTATGGATGAGCGCGCAGTTCTTGCGCGGCATCTCATCAACAAAGTATTATTAGAGACTAGCCAGCCAGAACTTGCAGAAATTGAAGCAGGAAATTACGATTGCATTCAAAACAGCGAAATTCTAAACCGAGAAGCAGCTTTATCAGGTAACTGGTATTTTGACGTACATGGCGAACATTGTTTATTTGTCAACATAGTCACAAATCAAGAACTTGAAGTTTCGCTTGGGAACGATAATTTTCTTGAAAATCTTGACCCTTATTTTTTCTATAAATTTCTTGCAACCACTAAAAAATATCAGCATTTGGCAGTCCATTTCGTGAGCCCTTTTAGAGAAATGCTATTTTTGTTCGAAGAGCTTGAAAAGCAAGGAATGTTAAAGCGACTGTACGGCTCGGAGTTTCGTAAGCTTGGAACTGGAGCAACAAATGGAGTTGTAATCATCACAAAGAAGTAATTAACCTCAGCTGATAACAAAAAGGCCCGCTCAATTGAGCGGGCCTTTTTGTTATCAGCAAATATTACCCCTTCGCCGTAAGCGTCACATACGGAATGATACATTCCTCCAGCGAGATGCCGCCGTGCTGGAACGTGTCCTTGTAGTAGTTCACGTAGTAATTGTAGTTGTTCGGGTAGGCAAAGAAGTAGTCGCCGATGGTGAAGACATACGCCGTGCTCACGTTTTCGCGGGGCAGGAAAATGCTTTCCGGTTTGCGCACCACGTACACGTCGCGCGAGTCGTCGAAGCCAAGGTTTTTGCCGTGCTTGTAGCGCAGGTTGGTGTTGGTGTTGCGGTCGCCCACAATCTTGTAGGGGCGCTTGCAGCGGATGGTGCCGTGGTCGGTGGTGATGATGAGCTTGCCTTTTTTCTCGGCAATCTGCTGCATCATCTCATACAGCGGCGAGTGCAGGAACCACGAGCGGGTGATGCTGCGGTAAGCCGACTCATCGGCCGCCAGCTCGCGAATCATGGCCATGTCGGTGCGGGCGTGCGAGAGCATGTCCACGAAGTTGTACACGATGACGTTGCACTTGTAGTTGTTGTGCAGGTTGCTCATCTTGCCCAACAGGTCCTTGCCGGCTTGCAGGTTGGTTACCTTGTGGTAGCTGTGCTTTACCTTCTGGTTGTTCTTCTGGAAATTGATTTCCATGAACTCGGCCTCGTGCAGGTTTTTACCCTCGTCGTCGTCGTCGGTCACCCACAGGTTGGGGTATTTCTTCTGAATGTCGCCGGGCATCATGCCCGAGAAAATGGAGTTGCGGGCGTAAGCCGTGGTGGTCGGCAGAATAGCGTAATACATCTCCTCGCTGTCCACGGTGAACATTTCGGTGATGATGGGCTCCAGCACCTTCCACTGGTCGTAGCGCAGGTTATCAATCAGCACAAAGTACACGGGCGTGTCGCCGGTGGCCTTCAGCGTGGGGAACACCCGCTCCTTGAACAGCTGGTGGGACATAAGCGGCGCGTCCTTATCGTCGCCGTTCACCCAGTCCTCGTAGCTCTCCGTGATGAAACGGCCGAAGTAGGTATTCGCCTCGTCCTTCTGCATGTTGAAGACTTCGGCCATGCTTTTGCCCTCGGTCTCGTTGATTTCCAGCTCCCAATACACCAGCTTCTTGTACACCTCGGCCCACTCAGCGGGCGAAAGGCGGTCGGAAAGCTGCATGCCCAGCTGGCGGAAGTCGCGTTGGTAGCCCGAGTTGGTGGCTTCGCTAATGAGGCGCTTGTTGTCCAGCACCTTTTTTACCGATAGCAGAATCTGGCTGGGGTTGACGGGCTTAATGAGGTAGTCGGCGATTTTGGCCCCGATGGCCGACTCCATGATGTGCTCCTCCTCGCTCTTCGTAATCATTACCACGGGCACAGTGGGCCGAATGGCTTTGATTTCGCTAAGGGTTTCCAGGCCGGTGAGGCCGGGCATGTTTTCGTCGAGAAACACCAGGTCGTAGCTCTTTTCCTGAATTTCCTCGATGGCATCGGCGCCGCTGTTTACGGGCGTTACGTCGTAGCCTTTTTCCTTCAGAAACAGTAAGTGCGGCTTGAGCAGGTCGATTTCGTCGTCGGCCCAAAGAATCGTGGTTTGTTGCATAGTGGGTGCTTAGGGTCTTGGGGACTTTGGGGCTTGGTTTATGGATAACGGCCAAAGTCCTTAGTGAATTGTTGAGCTCAACCTAATTAGAGGCCGTAGCTTCGCGCTCAGTCATTGACGGGTCGCAGCAACAAATGTTGCCTTTAGTTTTTACCGACGTCCGTTCCTACCGTGCTCCTTCGCTGCCATGTTTGATTTTCGGAAGCTAAGAATCTGGCAGGAAGGCTACGCGCTTACCCTTCAAGTCTATCAGCTGACCCGAAGTTTTCCGCGCGACGAATTATTTGGCCTAACCAGCCAAATGCGACGGGCCGCCAACTCTGTTCCGCACAACATTGCCGAGGGCTGCGGCCGAAACTCTCGCCCAGGACTATTGCGGTTCATCGTCATTGCCATGGGCTCAGCCAGCGAGTTGGAATCCGAAACGCTGGTCGCGCAAGGTTTGAACTTTCTGGAACCGGCTTCGGCCGAACAGTTACTAGGCGATATTCAACGACTGCGGCGAATGCTTTCCGCGTATCATCAAAAAGTTAGCACCGCACCAACCAAGACCCTAAGTCCCCAAGACCCCAAGTCCCTTGAATAAAAAGAAAATTTTCAACGACCCCGTCTACGGGTTCGTCACCATCCCCACCGAGTTTCTGTTTGACCTCATCGAGCACCGCTACTTTCAGCGGCTGCGGCGCATCCAGCAGCTGGGCCTGACGGGGTTTGTGTACCCGGGGGCGCTGCACACGCGCTTTCACCACGCGCTGGGCGCCATGCACCTCATGAGCCTGGCCCTGCGCACCCTCAAAGACAAGGGCGTGAAGATTTCGGCCGCCGAAGGCGAAGCCGCGCTGGCCGCCATTCTGCTGCACGACGTGGGCCACGGCCCCCTCTCCCACGCCCTGGAAACCGCCATTTTCCAGGACGTGCCCCACGAGCAGCTCTCCCTGTTCCTCATGCAGCGGCTGAACGCGGAGTTCCACGGAAAGCTGAGCCTGGCCATTGCCATGTTCGACGGCAGCTACGGCCGGCCGTTTTTCCATCAGCTGGTGAGCAGCCAGCTCGACATGGACCGCCTCGACTACCTCAACCGCGACTCCTTCTACACCGGCGTGGAAGAAGGCCGCCCCGGCGCCGACCGCCTCATCAAAATGCTGCGCGTGCACGACGAGCGGCTGGTGCTGGAAGAAAAAGCCGTGTACTCGGTCGAAAACTTCCTCGTGAGCCGCCGCCTGATGTACTGGCAGGTGTACCTCCACAAAACCGTGACCAGCGCCGAGCAAATGGTCATTCGGGTGGTGCAGCGCGCCCGCGACCTGGCCCGGCGCGGCGTGGAAGTGCCGGCCAATACCTGCCTGAGCTATTTCCTGGGCCGCGCCGTGAGCCTGGAGGAGTTTGAGAAGGACGAGAAAATCCTCAACCACTTCGTGGAACTCGACGACTATGACATTTGGTCGGCCATCAAGGCCTGGGCTGGGCACCCGGATAAGGTGCTGAGCTACCTCGCCAAGAGCATTCTGCACCGCAACCTGCTGAAAATCGTGCTGGCCCCCGAGGCCTTCGACGAAGAATTTCGCCTGGGCATCCGCGAGTTGATTGAAGAGAAATTTGGCCTGCCGCCCGAAGAAGCTGCCTTGCTAATGATTTCGGGCCGCCTGAGCAACAGCGCCTACAACGCCGAAAGCCAGGAGCCCATCGAAATTCTCACCAAAAAAGGCGACGTGGTGAACGTAATGGAAGCTTCCGACCTGCCCAACATCCGAGCCCTGAGCAAGCGGGTCGAAAAATTTTACATCTGCTACCCCAAGGAAATAGTTTAGTTGTCAGTTGTTGGTTGTCAGTTGTCAGGGATGTGCTTGTGCCTTTGCTCGGCTATCTGACAACTGACAACCAACAACTGACAACTAATTTTGCCCATTATGGAATTTACCGTTCAGCAAATTGCCGAGGTTCTCGGCGGCACCGTGGAAGGCGACGCGAACCAGCGCATCTCCAGCTTGGCTAAAATTGAAGAAGCCCAGGCCGGCTCTCTTACGTTCCTGGCCAACAATAAATACGAAACGTTTTTGTACGAAACCGGCGCGTCGGCCGTCATCGTGGGCCGCTCCCAAGAGCTGCGCCAAGCCATCAAACCGGCCCTCATCCGGGTCGAGAATCCCTACTCCGCGTTCAGCCAGCTGCTCGAGTTTTATGCCCAGGCCACCCGCACCGGCAAGCGCGGCGTGGAGCAGCCGTCGTTCATGGGCGAAACTTCCGAAATCGGGCCTGGTCATTACCGCGGGGCTTTTTCCTACATCGGCGAGAACTGCAAGCTGGGCGAAAACGTGCTGATTTTCCCGTACGCCTACATCGGCGACCGGGTGACCATCGGGGCGGGCAGCATCATCCACGCCGGCGCCAAAATTTATCCCGACACCGTGATTGGCCAGTTTTGCGTGGTGAAAGCGGGCGCCGTGGTGGGGTCCGACGGCTTCGGCTTCGCTCCGCAGCCCGACGGCACCTACAAAGCCATTCCGCAAATCGGGAACGTGGTGCTGGAAGACTACGTGAGCATCGGGGCCAACGCCACCGTAGACTGCGCCACGCTGGGTTCCACCATCATCCGCACCGGTAGCAAGATTGACAACCTCGTGCAGCTCGCCCACAACGTGGAAATCGGCAAGCACACGGTCATTGCCTCGCAAACCGGCATTGCGGGCTCGGCCAAAATTGGCGACCACTGCGTGCTGGCGGGCCAGGTGGGCATGGCGGGTCACGTCACGCTGGCCAACCGGACGACCGTCACGGCGCAGTCGGGCGTGGGCAAGAACGTGAAGCAAGAAGGCTTGATTCTACAGGGTTCCACGGCCTTCGACTTCAAGCAAAACCAGCGCGCTCAAATCGTATTTCGCCGTCTTCCCGAACTCGAGCAGCGCGTCGAGCAGCTAGAGAAGGCGAAAAGCACGACGGAAAAGCCCTAGCTTTGCAGCCTCTTAGTTGTCAGTTGCTAGTTGTCAGTTGTTAGCTCATGGTAGCTTTTCGTCCTGATAACTGACAACTAGCAACTGACAACCAACAAGATGAACGACAAGCAACACACCATACAGGCACCCGTGACGGTGCGCGGCATCGGACTGCACACCGGCGTGGAAGCCACCATGACGTTTTGCCCCGCCCCGGTGGGCCACGGCTACAAGTTCCAGCGGGTGGATTTGCCCGGGCAGCCCATCGTGGATGCCGACGTGGACAACGTGGTGGACCTAAGCCGCGGCACCACCATCGAGCAAAACGGGGCCCGCGTGAACACCGTGGAGCACACCCTGGCCGCTCTGGTGGGCATGCAGCTCGACAACGTGCTGATTCAGCTCTCCGGCCCGGAGCCGCCCATCATGGATGGCTCGTCGGCCGAGTTCATTAAGGCCCTGGAAACCGTGGGCTTGGCCGAGCAAAACGCCCTGCGCAACTACTACGAGATTCCGGAGAGCATCCGCTACGTCGACAACGCCCGCGGCGTGGAAATTGCCGCCCTGCCCCTCACCGACTACCGCCTCACGGTGATGGTGGACTACAACTCGCCGGTGCTGGGCTCGCAGCACGCCACCCTGGCCGACATTGGCCAATTTGGGGCGGAAATAGCCTCGTCGCGCACCTTTTGCTTTTTGCACGAGCTGGAAATGCTCTACAAAAACAACCTGATTCGCGGCGGCGACCTGAGCAATGCCATCGTAGTGGTTGACCGCGTGGTGACGGATGACGAACTCAACGACCTGGCCAAAATGCTGGGCAAGCCCCGCGTGTCTGTCAAGAAAGAGGGCATCCTCAACAACGTGGACCTGCGCCACAAAAACGAGCCCGCCCGCCACAAGCTGCTCGACCTCGTGGGCGACCTGGCCCTGGTGGGCCGCCCGCTGAAAGGCCAGATTCTGGCCGCCCGCCCCGGCCACGCCGCCAACGTGGCCTTCGCCAAGCGCATCAAAAAGAAAATGCTCGAAGCGCGCAGCAACCCCGTGCCGGTGTACGACACCACCCGCGAGCCGGTGATGGACATCAACCGCATCATGCAGGTGCTGCCCCACCGCTACCCCTTCCTGCTGATTGACAAAATCATTCACCTCGACGACCAAATGGTGACCTCGGTGAAGAACGTGACCATGAACGAGCCGTTCTTCCAGGGCCACTTTCCCGGCAACCCGGTGATGCCCGGCGTGCTGCAGGTAGAGGCCATGGCCCAAACCGGCGGCATTCTGGTGATGAACACCGTGCCCGACCCGGAAAACTACTGGCAGTACTTCCTGGGCATTGAAAATTGTCGTTTTCGCAAGAAGGTGCTGCCCGGCGACACCATCTTGTTCCACTGCCAGCTGCTGGCCCCCATCAAGCGCGGCATCGCCAAAATGCGCGGCCAGGCCTTTGTGAATGGCAAAGTGGTGATGGACGCCGAAATGAGCGCCGCCATTGTTCGCAAAGACACCTAAAGACCAATTATAAATTATGAATTATGAATTATAAATGGCCTCAACAATTCAAACAAGGCCTCTTTTCAATTCATAATTTATAGTTCATAATTCATAATTTTCTGAAAGAAGAATGCTTTCTCCCCTTGCTCATATTCACCCTGCTGCTCGCCTTGCGCCGGGCGTAACCGTTGAACCGTTTACGACCATCGCGGCCGATGTGGAAATTGGGGAAGGCAGCTGGATTGGGCCCAACGTGACCATCATGAACGGGGCCCGCATCGGGCAGCATTGCCAGGTGTTTCCGGGCGCGGTGGTGAGCGCCGTGCCGCAGGACCTCAAGTTTGCCGGCGAGCACACCACGGCCGAAATCGGCGACTACACGGTGCTGCGCGAATGCGTAACCGTGAACCGCGGCACCGTGGACCGGGGCCGCACCGTAGTGGGCAGCCACTGCCTGCTGCAAGCCTACGTGCACGTGGCCCACGATTGCGTCATTGGCCACCACTGCGTGATTTCGAACTCGGTGCAGATTGCCGGCCACGTGACGGTGGGCGACTGGGCCATTTTGGGGGGCACTTCGGCCATCCATCAGTTTGTGAGCATCGGGGCGCACGCCTTTTTGGGCGGCGGCTCGCTGGTGCGCAAAGACGTGCCGCCGTTCGTGAAAGCCGCCCGCGAGCCGCTGAGCTACGCCGGCGTGAACTCCGTGGGCCTGCGGCGCCGCGGCTTCAGCGAAGAGCAGGTGACCAACCTGCACAACCTCTACCGCCTGTTGTTTTTGGGCGGCATGAACACCCAGGACGCCCTCGCGCGCATCGAAGCCGAGATTGTGCCCTCGGTGGAGCGCGACCAGGCCGTGGAGTTTGTGCGCGCCGCCACGCGCGGCATCATCAAGGGCCCCAAGCGCGACCGCAGCGCCGAAGAAGCCGAAGCCGAGTAACCCGCAAGCACCTTGCAGATTGACGCCACCGGCCTGGGCAAGCGCTTCCAACGCGACTGGATTTTCCGGGGCCTGACCCACGGTTTCCGGCCCGGCAGCGCCACGGCCATCCTGGGCCCCAACGGCGCCGGCAAAAGTACCCTGCTGAACACCATCTCGGGCCAGCTGCTGCCCACTGAAGGCACCCTGACTTATACCCTGGCCGGCCGGGCAGTGTCGGTGGAAGCTATTCCCCAGCATTTGGCGTATGCGGCCCCCTACCTGGAACTGCTGGAAGAGTTGACCCTGCTGGAAATGCTGCGGTTTCACACGCAGTTCAAGCCGCTGCGGCCGGGCACTTCCCTCGACCAGCTAATTGAGGTGATGTACCTGGAACGAGCGCGTCACCAACTGGTGCGCGAGTTTTCTTCGGGCATGAAACAACGCCTGAAACTGGCCCTGGCCCTGTACGCCGACGCCCCCTTGCTGCTGCTCGACGAGCCCACCACCAATTTGGACGCCACCGGCGTGGCCTGGTACCAGGAGCACGTAGCCGCCACGCGCGCCGGCCGCACCCTGCTGCTCAGCTCCAACGTGCCGGCGGAGTACGCCTTCTGCGACGAGCAGCTGGTCGTAACTGATTATCAGGCGGGTCAGTCGCGCTAGGCGTGCTTTATTTGCGCCGTTGATTACGCTAACGTCGCGCTCATGCCTTTTCCTGCTTCTTCTCGATTGCGTTGCCTTGTGGCCGGTGTGTTGGCGGCTCTGCCTTACTGTGGAACCGCGCAGGCGCCGAGGCAGAGTCCGTTTCGGCTGACGGACCAACACTTTACCGACGCTGCGGGCCGCATAAACTACGTGGCGCCGGTGCAGGCCCTGTTAGCCAATAAAGCCGCATTCGACCCAGACGCCTACGAGCAGGTGCTCTCAACGTATTACTCGTTCATCGGCCAAGGAGCCCCGTATGCTCCCGTTCCGCCCCCGACCACGGCTTATGTGTTGGCCAACGCCGACTCGCTGCTCTTGGCCGGCGCGCGGGCAACGTCCGTCGTTATCATCAACGAAGCCCACGACCACCCCGCGCACCGCGCCTACTGCGCCGGCTTGCTTCAACGGCTTGCCCCGCTTGGCTACCGGCAATTCGCGGTAGAGGCCCTGGCACCGACCGACACGGCTATCTACTCGCGCGGCTACCCGCTCTCGGCGTCGGGCTTTTACACGCGCGAGCCTACATATGGGCCAGTTGCTGCGCCTGGCTAGCGCCACTGGCTACCACATATTCGGCCACGAAATCCGAGCGGCCCAAGAAAAGGAATTTGCCGACATGGTGAAACGGATAAATTACCGTGACTCCGTACAGGCCGTGAACGTTTTAGCTGCGTTTAAGCAGAACCCGTCGGCTAAAATCGTGGCCTTGGTGGGCTACGACCACCTGCTCGAGAAAGAGCGCGACGGGGTGAAGCGGCTGGCCACCTACCTGCGGGAACTGGGCGGCCTGAACCCGTTCACCGTCGACCAGACCCTTGAGCTGGCCCGTCCGGCGGGGGTTCCCGGTGCCGCGCCACTTGCCCTCACTTCCGATGGCCGCCAGCCAATGACCTGGGGCAGCAACCGGGGCTACGTAGACCTGCAACTGGTGCACCCGCCCACGGCCATGCAGCAGGGCCGGCCGGCTTGGCTGGGCACTTACGACGGGCGCGTGCCGGTGATTGCAGCTGTTCCCCAGGCGCAACGGGGAAAGCCGTACCTGGCCCAGCTCTACGACCAGCGCGAGTACCAGCGGCACGGGGAAAAGGCAATTCCACTGGACCAATACCTGCTGGGCGCGCAGCAAAAACAAGTGCGCCTTTACAAGCGAAGCACCCAACAAAACGTTGTGATTCGCTACCGGCCAGCGAAGCTGTAGCCGGCTCGTTTGGATTCACAAAAACCGCATTGCGACGCTTGAGCTTACATTTTTCTTTCACAAACGCTGCCCTCAACTCAACCGAAAATGCGTGACCCGCGTATCTTCGCGGCCAGCTAAAGCTGCTTTTTTCACTTCACCTTTACCCCCGCCCCGGCCATGAAAGACCCCAACGACCTGGACGACGACTTGCTCGACGACGACCTTTTAGACGACGATGACACCCTGGACTCTTATGCTGCCCAGGGCGGCGCTGCTGCCCTGGGCAACTCGGAGGACCGCCTATCGGCCAAATACGCTGACTACCTAATGTGGACGGACACGGGCTCGTCGCACGACGAAGCCCTCGACCTGGCCAACATGACAGAAGAAGAGTTTGTGGAAGCCGAGCGCGCCGAAAACGCCGACCGCGGCGGCTTCACCAGCCTGGACGATGACGAAGATGACCTGGGCCTCGACGATGACGACGAGGAAGACGAAGGCTACAGCAGCGGCCGGGGCAGCCGCCGCGGCAGCAGCTTCGACAGCGACGACTATTAGCGACGACTATTAAGGAACTGCTCCAAGAAGATTGGTTGTTAGTTGTCCGTTGTTCGTCTAGCAACCTTGACCCTTGTATCAACCCTGACAACTAACAACCAATAACTAACAAGTAACCCCACAAAAAAGCCTCGCCAAAATACTCCGGCGAGGCTTTTTTGTGGGGTTAGCCTAGCGAATTATTTACGCCCAAACACCTGCTTCAGGATGTCGGTGGTACGCGCGGCGGGGTTCTTCCGGATTTTACTTTCCTCGTTGGCCAGCAGGGTAAACAGGCCGTCCACGGCTTTCTGGGTGGTGTAGGCGGTCAGGTCCGTTTGCACCGGCGTCATCAGCGGAATGCGGTTGTACTGGCTGGTCATCTTAGCGTAGGCTTTGCCGGCACCCACTTGGTCGATGGCCGCGCTGATGTCGGGGCGGAACGCGGCGATGAGTTGCGCTTCGGTGGACTTGCGCAGGAACTGCGTGGCTGCGTCGGTCGAGCCGCTGGTTACCAGCGTCAGCGCGTCGGTGATGCTGATGTTGGCCAAGGCGTTCAGGAAAATGTCTTTGGCTTTGGGCGCGGCGGCTTCGGCGGCGCGATTGAGCTGGGTTTCGAAGGTGCCGATGAGCGTGTTCATGCCCGGCAGCTTACTCAGCGTAGTTTTCATCAGGATGGCATCCTCCGGAAAAGGAATGCGAATGTCGTCGTTGGTATTGAAGCCGTCGGGCTCCGAGGCGAATTCTACCGCCTTCACAATGCCCTTATTGAGGGCTTCTTTGATGCCAGCGCTGGCTTGGGCTTCCGTCAACGGCGCGGGCGGGGGCGTGGCCGCTGCGGCTTTGTCGGCCGCTGCTTTGGCTGCAGCAGCGTTGGCAGCAGCGGTTTTGGCGGCGGCCGCTTTAGCCGCGGCGGCCTTGGTGGCAGCGGCTTTGGTAGCGGCCGCTTTCTTGGCGGCAGCGGCTTTTTGGGCGGCGGTAGTTTGGGCGTGGGCGGTGGGTGCCGCCGTGGCTAGAAGACCAACTACCAGCAAAGAGCTGGCAATGCGTATAAGCATGTGGAAAATGAAACAACGGGAAAACCGGATGGCCCCTGTGGCTGTCCTTGGACCGTCGCTTCCGCAAATTGAAGACAATTTTGCGGCCAAACCTATTTTTTCCTTTCCGTTATGCCCGCCACGGCCCCGCTTTCGTCTGCTTCAGCTTCCACCCCCGCCACCCTTGCCCCGCCCGATGTCGAAATCATGACCATCGGTGACGAACTGCTGTACGGGCAAGTCATCGACACCAATTCAGCTTTCATGGGCCAGGAGCTTGGCAAAATCGGCCTGCGGGTGCGCCAGATTTCGTCGGTGTCGGACCGCGCCGACGAAATTGTGGCGGCGCTGGACCAAGCCCGGCAACGCGCCCAGGTGGTGCTCATAACCGGGGGGCTGGGCCCCACCAAGGACGACCTGACCAAACACGTGCTGGCGCGCTACTTCGGCAGCGAGCTGGTGATGCACGAACCCACGCTGCGCCACGTCGAAGAAATCTTCAAGCGTTTCCAGCGGCCCATGCTCGACGTGAACCGCCATCAAGCGCTGGTGCCGGCCAATTGCGAAGTGCTACACAACGCCGTGGGCACGGCCCCGGGCATGTGGTTTCTCGACCAGGGCACGGTGTTCGTGAGCATGCCCGGCGTGCCCTTCGAAATGAAGCGGCTCATGACCGACCACGTGCTGCCCCGCCTGCAAACCCAGTTTCACCTCTCGCCCATCGAACACGTGGTGGTGATGACGGCCGGCTTGGGCGAGTCATTCCTGGCCGAAAAAATTGCCGATTGGGAAGATGCCTTGCCCGCCAACGTCAAGCTGGCTTACTTGCCCAGTTTCGGCGCCGTTCGCCTGCGCCTCACCGGCACCGACGACGGCCAACCCGATTTGCGCGGCCGCATGCTGGCCCTGCTGCCCGCCCTGCGGGAGCGCATCGGCGAATACATTTTCGCGGAAGAAGAAACCACCCTAGAAGCTGCCATTGGCAAGTTGCTGGCCGCCAAAAACCAGACCATTGGCACCGCGGAAAGCTGCACGGGCGGCCTGGTGGCGCATCGCCTTACCAGCGTGCCGGGCAGCTCGGCCTACTTCCGGGGCAGCATCGTGGCTTATCACAACGACATCAAGCAGGCCGAGTTAAGCGTAAAAGCTGAAACCCTGGCCCAATACGGTGCCGTGAGCGAGGCCACCGTGCGTGAAATGGCCGAAGGTGCCCGCCAACGCCTGGGCGTGGACATTGCCATCGCCACCAGCGGCATTGCCGGGCCCGGCGGCGCCACCGAAGCCAAGAAAGTGGGCACCGTCTGCTTGGCTTACGCCGACGCCACCCAGACCATCAGCCGCGAATACGTGCTGGACCGCGGCCGGGCGCTAAACGTGGAGTATGCCGCCCAGTCGCTGCTCACGATGCTTAGGCAGCAGCTAGCCGGCAGGTAAGTGGCGTTGCGTGTATTGACGGTTGTACAGCAAGGTCAAGAACACATCAGAACGTGCTTAAACCAACGTTTAAATAAAAGCGTCTCGCTCGGTTTCCCTCGCTGCTACCTCGTTCCTCTCTACTCATGCGTTTCTGTCGGTTTGCCGCCCCCTTCCTCCTCTGTTTCCTTGCCTGGCTGCCGAGCCGGGCGCAATCGACGGCTGCGGTGCGCGTCCTGGTGCATCCCGGCACGGAATTGCTGCAAATCATTCACCTGCTGTCCGACACTGCGCAAGTGGCTGAGTCCACTTACAACGCGGAAGTCGTTCGTTTCTTCGCTCCGCACCGGCGCCACCCGGCCGTGCTTGCCGCCCAGCGCTTGTCGCGCGCCATCAGTTGCGACTACCCGGTACGCCTGAGTTGGGCCTTTTACGGTTTCCCCGACCTGAAACTCGCTACCATGCGCCCCGAGCACATGGACGGGTACGAGCAGGAAATGCCCCTGGCGGAAGTGCAAGCGTATTTCCGCCAGTGCTTACAATTTGCCCGCGACGCGCACTTCGTGGCCTTCTTCCAGGCCCACGCGCCACAGCACGCGGCGTGGGTACGGGAGTTCGAGGCGGGCCTGCGGCAGCAACGCCTGTTGGAAACCCTCGACCGGTTTTACCGCCTTCCCCGCCAACGGCCCGTAGCCTTGACGCTGGGGGTGCTCAATTGCGGGTCGTACGCAATGTCCGACCTGCGGGGCATCAACACAACGCTGCCCAATCAACACACCGTGATGGTTAGCTACCGCCAAGTGGTGTTGGGCCAAGATGACCCCGCCACAGCCCCTCGTTTTCGCCCCACCGCGCAAACCGCGCAACTGGTGTGGCACGAACTCGGCCACACCTACTTGGCACCCGTCTTTGCGCGCCACCAGCCGGAAATCAACCGCTTGGCGTACCTCGCGCGGCAAGACCCGCGGGCCAAGCAATGGTCAGCGGCGCGCGGCAGTTGGAGCAATTTCTTGAACGAAAACGTCACGCAAGCGGTGACGAACGTCTTGAAACTCCGCGCCGGCACCCTCACGCGGGCGGAGGCAGTGGCACCCGACGATTTCTACATTTATTCGGGAGAGCTGGCCGCGCTAATCGAGCACCAATACACGCAAGCGGCGGGCTACAACAATTTCGAGGCGTATTTCCCAGCACTGCTGCGGGCCTTCGCGAAAAAGCATCCGGTAATTGCCGAGAAGTAGCTAATGCGAACATCAGGCTTTCCTTTTTTTCTGTAAGCGCCACTTATGGGGCTTGCATGCCCCGTAAGCTTGGGGCAAGGTTTATACGAAGCTTAAAAACCGGTTCACCTTACAAAGTTCACGGAATACCCTTTGGCGATGATTACGTGAACTTCGCAACTAGACCCGCCCAATGCCTCGAATACTGCATTGACCCGACGCCTTTGATTCACTTGACTAAGAATTACAAGACACGTTATTCAATGCCTGCTTCAAAAACGTGAAACCAGGAGCAGCGCGTTGCAGAAGGGCCAGCAATTGGCCCGGGCATAGAAATTTGGGCCAACAGCTGTTATTGCGCGCACAGCGAAAAGCTCTCTTATACATAATGACTTAACACAAAAAAGCCCCGACTCTACTCTGAGTCGGGGCTTTTTACATCTTGGGACTAGTCGCTGAGAACGGGACGAATTACTTCGTTGCGCTCGCAATGACTATTTACGCTTACGCCGCTTCTGGAGCGTCGCTGGGCACTTTGCGCATGATTTCGTGGCCCAGCTTGTCGCGCTTGGTGGCCAAATACACTTCGTTGTGGGGGTTGGAGGTGATTTCAATGGGCAAGGTGTCCACGATGGTCAGGCCGTAGGCCACGAGGCCGGTGCGCTTACGAGGGTTGTTGGTGAGCAGGCGCATTTCCGTGATGCCCAGGTCGCGCAGGATGGAGGCGCCTACGCCGTAGTCGCGCTCGTCGCTCTTGAAGCCCAGCTCTTCATTGGCTTGCACGGTGTCGCGGCCCTGCTCCTGGAGTTTGTAGGCTTTGAGCTTATTGAGCAAGCCAATGCCGCGGCCCTCCTGGTTCATGTACACGACCACGCCGCGGCCTTCGCGCTCAATTTGCCGCATGGCCTGGCGCAACTGGGGGCCGCAGTCGCAGCGGCACGAGCCGAAGATGTCGCCGGTCACGCAGGAGCTGTGCACCCGCACCAGCACCGGCTCGGGTCCGCTGATGTCACCCTTTACCAAAGCCAAATGCTTGGCGCCGTTGGAGCGCTGCGTGTAGGCGTACAAGTCAAAGTCGCCGTCTTCGGTGGGCATTCGCACCGAGATTTCGCGGTGAATGAGGCTTTCGTGGTCGAGGCGGTACTTGATGAGGTCCTGCACCGAGATGAGCTTCAAACCCCACTTGCGGGCCACGATTTCCAGGTCGGGCAGCCGGGCCATTTCGCCGTCTTCCTTCAGGATTTCCACCAGCACCCCTGCCGGCTCGAAACCGGCCAGCCGGGCCAGGTCCACGGCCGCTTCGGTGTGGCCGGCCCGCCGCAGCACACCTTCCTTGCGCGCTTTGAGGGGGAAGATGTGCCCCGGCTTGCCCAGTTCTTCGGGCTTGGTGGCGGGGTCGATGAGGGCCAGAATGGTCTTGCTGCGGTCGGAGGCCGAGATGCCGGTGGTCACGCCGTTCTTGAGCAAGTCGACCGACACGGTAAACGGCGTGGCGTGCAGGGCCGTGTTGTGGCCCACCATCAGGTCGAGGCCCAGCTCTTCGCAACGCTGCTCGGGCAAGGACGCACATACCAGGCCGCGGCCGTGGGTGGCCATAAAGTTGATGATTTCGGGCGTGGCGCACTGCGCGGCGCAAATGAAGTCGCCTTCGTTTTCACGGTCTTCGTCGTCGACGACGATGACCACCTTGCCAGCGCGGATATCGGCAATGGCGGATTCGATAGTATCGAGCATGGGATGGGTATTTCGAGCCATAACAACTACGGCCGACGCAAAGTTAGCTCCCCGTGCGGGCCCTAGCCGAAGAGCGCCTCCAGCCGGGCCGTAGCGCCGGCCCAGTTGTAACGAGTTTTCACAAACTCATGCCCCCGGGCGGCTAACGCTTGGGCTTGTGCGGCATCATGCAGCAGCCCGGTGATGGCTGCGGCCAGGGCCGCAGCCGTTTCAGCTACCAGCAACTCGGCGCCGTGCGTGCCGCCCAGGGCGTTGTTGGCCAGCGGCGTGGTCACGCAGGGCAAGTGCATGGCCATGGCTTCGAGCAGCTTGTTTTGCAGGCCCGTGCCCACGCGCATGGGCGCCACAAACACCCGGGCACCCGCATACGCCGAACGAATGTCGGGCACCCAGCCGCTTACCACCACGTGGGCCGACGCCAAGGCCAGCACCCGGGCCGAAGGCGTGGTACCCGCCACCAGCAGCCGGGCTGCGGGGTGGTGCTCGCGCACCAGGGGCATAATCTCCTCGGCCAAAAAAGCCGCCGCGTCCACGTTGGGATGGTAGCTCATGTTGCCGCAGAACAACACATCAAACTCCTTGACCGCGGTGGGCTGCGGCCGGAAAAAGTCCGTATCGATGCCGTTGAGGACAATGTGAATCTGGTCGCGCTGAGGGTGCTGAATGAGCTGCCGGTCCTGGTCGCTGATGATGGTGCGGTGCCGGAACCAGCCGAAGGCTTCGGCTTCGTAGCTGAGCAAGCGCTGGGCTTCCAGCGCCAGCACGGGCCGCTGCCAAAAGGGCGCCTGCGTGGCCCGGCGCACCATGCCAGCCGAGAAAACGTCCATGTAGTCCAGCGTCATGGGCAATTGGCCCACGTGGGGCCGGAGGTATTCGGCCATGCGGATGAGCTGGCAGTACACGTGGTCGGGCTGGAAATTGCGCAGCAGCGTCTCGACCTGCTGCTGGGCCCGGACATCGTGAAAATACCCCACCTGCAACGGACGGCCCGTGGCCAGCGCCCGGGCCATGTTGACCGCAATGCCGGGCCGGTGCAGCCGGTGCACCACGAGCCCGCCCCGGCACAGGGGCGCTACCAACGCCGTTCCTTCGGCCGAGACTTCTTCGTCGGAAAGCGCAAACAGGCAGATTTCGTGGCGCTCGGCCAAGTACCGCAGCTGGTGGTACGCGCGCAGCTTGTCGCCTTTGTCGAGCGGGTACGGGAAACGCGAAAGGAGCACGAGTAGCTTCATGCAGGCGGCGAGTGGGCTGGGGTTCCGGCCGGGGCCGGCAGGAGAAGCTGCTCATACAAGCCCACAAATCGCTGCACCACCCGGTGGTTATCGTACACGTCGATGGCGGTCTGGGCCGCTTGCGCCCCTATTTCGGCCACGGCAATCTCGCCGCGCGCCCAGCTTCGCAGCAGCGCCACCCACTCAGCTGCGGAATCGCGCACCAGAATGTCGTGGCCGTCACGCGCGGCAATGCCTTCGGCCCCGAGACGGGTGCTGAGAATGGCTTTGCCCAACGCCATGCCCTCGATGATTTTGACCCGCATGCCGCCGCCGCTGAGCAGGGGCACCAGCATCAGCTCGTAGTGCTGCATGAAGGCCGGGGCCGACTCCACGAAGCCGTGCATGAATACATTGTCGGCTTTTAGGTTCAGCAAGTGGGCGGGCGCGTTGCGGCCGGCAATGTGCAACTCCACTTCCGGAAATTCGGCGTGAAAAGCGGGCCATACTTCGGCCAACAGCCACTCCACTCCTTCCTGGTTGGGCAGCCAGTCGAGCGAGCCAATCATGAACAGGGTGCGCGGCTTGGCCTGGATGGCGGGGTCCGGCTGCACGCGGCCCAGCTCCACCCCGGCCGGAACGAACACCACCGGTTCGGGGCAGTGCAGGGCGCGCAGGCGGTCGGCGTCGGCTTCGGTGATGGCGGCCACGGCGTCGAACTGGCGCAGGTAGCGCCGCTCGAAATTTTCGAGCCGCTCGGCCATCGTTTTAAGAAAAAGTCTCTTCAACAGGTTGGTTTCACGCCCTGCTAACATCTTCCAAATGCTGTACTCCACGTTGTGGGCGCGCAGCACCAGCGGCGGCACCCGAAAATCGGAGCGATGCTGCCGGCCCAGCACCTCGGCGTACCAGGCCACGAAGGTGCCTTCCATCTGCACGATGTCGACTTGCTCGGTTCGCAGAATTTCCAGCAGCTTTGCCTCCACCACCGGGCTAATGAAGCGCTCCACGTTGTAGGGCTGGCGGCTGAAGAGGAAGTTTTTCAGGGCTTTGGGCGCGGAGATGTTGGTGTCCACCTCCACCAACACCAATTGCAGATTGGGGCCTAAATGGGCCAGGGCGTCGGCGGGCTGGCGGTGCTTGGGCGTGTTGATGGCCAGCAGCGTCACGCGGTGGCCGGCCCGGACGAGTCCCGCCGCGACGTCGTACATGGCGATGGCCCCGCCGTCGTGGGGCGGAAAGGGGACGCGCGGACAGAGTTGGAGGATGTGCATGAGTCATTTAACACTCATCAATTAACAGTTAACAGTCTTTCAGCTGGCGCAAGTGGCGCTACATGAAAGCCGTAGGCGTGTTCACTGATAACTGTTACTGATTAAATGTATTACAGCTGTCGGTATTGCACTTCGAAGCTTTCAATCTGGGCTTCGCTGCCCAACACGAGCAGCACGTCGCCCGTGGCGGGCACGTAGTCGGCCGACGGGCTCACCAGCAACGTGCCGTCGTGCTGGCGCAGGCCAATGATGGTGGCCCCGGTGCGAGACCGAATGTCCAGTTCGCGGATGCTTTGCCTCTGCCGGTCGTGGCGCATTTGGCCGTACGACAGTTCCTCCAGCCGCAGCTTGTCGGCACTCAGGCCCGATATGAGGTCCAGAAAGCGGATTACCTCGGGGCGCACCACCAAGTTGGCCATGTGCGAGCCCCCAATTTCGTCGGGCATGACCACCGAGTTGGCCCCGGCCGAAATCAGCTTGCTTTCCGACGTTTTATAAGACGCCCGCGCAATGATGTTCAGGTGGGGGTTGAGGGCGCGGGCCGACAGGGCCACGAAAACGTTGTCCGCGTCTTTGGGAAGCGCCGTGATGAGCGCCGAGGCGCGCGCGACGCCAGCCTGCTGCAGCACCGAGTCGTTGGTCGCGTCGCCGATGATGGTGATGATGCGGCCATTGCGGGGGTTTTCGCCCTCGTCCTCACCGGCACGCCCTTCGTTGAGGTTCTTCACCAGCTGCTCGTCTTGCTCGATGACCACCACGCGGGCCCCGTTCTGCACCAGGTCGTGGTGGGCTTTGCGGCCGTTGCGGCCAAAGCCGCACAAAATAACGTGTCCGCTAAACCGCTTTATTTCTTGGTCGACCCGATACATTTTGAAAAGTTTACGCAGCTCCCCGTCAAAGATAAAGGTGGACAGTATCGACACGAGGTAGGCCACCACCACCAGGTTGAAAAGAATGAAATAAGACACGAATGTGCGGCCGACTTCCGACAGCGGGTGCAAGGCCCCAAAGCCCACCGAGGACACGGTGATGACCGTCATGTAAAACGCGTCGCCGGGGTCGTAGCCTTCGATGGTCGTAAAGCCCACCATGCCAATGACCAAGCTTAGAACAATCAGAAAAACCGCCAGGATTATTCGGTTGAAGTTGGCGTGTTTGAGCATGAGGTCATTTAACAGTTAACATTTATCATTCTGCTGTATCCCGGCCTCAAATTTCTTCAGCATTGCCGTAGTATTTAGCAAATCGGCACCGCCCGGTCCGACGCCCTAGGCGTCCGACCGGTTGTCGCCCACACGATACGCCGACGGCCGGTGACCAACAACCCGTCGGATGCTTAGGGCGTCGGACCGGCAAGAGACATACCAAACAGCTTCCATATCAAATGCAATCAGGCGCTGCGCCCCACCACCGTGCCAAGCAGCGCGCCCAGCTCGTTGTCCAGCTCTTTGAGGCGTTTGATGTCGCCCAGGATTTCAAACATTTCGGCGTCTTCCAGCGGGTGGCGCAGGCGCTCAAGGCACTGGTCGAGCTCGCGCTGCACGTGCACTTTGTTGAGGCGCAGCACGGCGTTGTCGCAGGCCAGCTTGGGCAGGTCGACTTCGTTGAAAACGTAGATTTCCTTGGTGCGCCAGTTCGGGCTGATTTCGTAGCGCTCGGTGGCCAGGTCCGTAATCAGGTTGCGAATGTCGGCGCGCTCGTTTTGGGCCAGTAGCCGCGCTTCCGGGAAGCGACCAGCCAGCAGCTCCTGGCGGCAGATTTCCCACATTTCGGCGTAAAGCGGCGTTTGAAGCGGGTTTTCGCCCAGCTGGCCAATCAGGTAAGCGGCCACGCTGATTTCAGGGTCTACCTCCCGGCCGGCGTAGAGCACCAGCAGGCGCAGCACTTCCCGCTCGCACACCTTGAGCATGTCGGGCGTCTCTTCTTCCTCTTCGGCATTCGATTTGGCGACAGCACCCGAAAACGCATTGCCCGCTTGGATTTCGGCAGCCGCTTCAGCGCCGCCGTACATCAGCATTTCGGCCTCTTCCTCGTCGGACAATGGGCGCGCGACTGCGGGAGGAGTGCTGCGGTTGCTGGGCGGAAAGCCCGTGTTGGCGCTGCCAGCACCGCTGCCGTAGTTGCCCGCGTTGCCCCCGCCGGCCGCCTTGGCCGGCGACTTCACCAACTTGTTGTATTCGGTGATGAGCACCTGCTCGTCGATGCCAAACGTGCCCGAAGTTTGCTGCAAAAACACCTGGCGCTTGATGGCGTCGGGCACTTTGGCGATGCTGTGTAGCACGTCGCGAATGGCCTCGGCCTTTTTCACGGGGTCGTTGCTGGCCTCGCGGGCCACCAGCGTGGTTTTGAAGGAGATGAAGTCCTGGCTTTTGGTTTCGATGTACTCGGTGAAGCGTTGGTCGCCCACTTTGCGGATGTAGGAGTCCGGGTCGTCGCCGTCCGGAAACAGCACCACGCGCACGTTCAGGCCGCCTTCGAGCAGCAAATCCGTGCCGCGCAGCGAGGCCTTGATGCCGGCCGCGTCGCCGTCGTACAGCACCGTCACGTTGTCAGAATACCGTTTGATGAGGCGGATTTGGCCCTCCGTGAGCGAGGTGCCCGACGAGGCCACCACATTTTTGATGCCGCCCTGGTACAGGCTCAGCACGTCGAGGTAGCCTTCCACCAGGTAGCAAACCTCCTGCGTGCGGATGGCCTGGCGGGCCTGAAACAGCCCGTACAGCACGTCGGACTTGTGATAAATGTCCGACTCGGGCGAGTTGAGGTACTTCGCCATCTTGTCGTCGCGCTTCAGGGTGCGCGCCCCGAAGCCCACCACCCGGCCGCTGATGTTGTGAATCGGGAACATCACCCGGCCCCGGAACCGGTCGTAGCGCCGGCCCGTGTCGTGCCCTTGGTCGTCGGTTTTGGTGACGATGAGGCCGGTTTTTTCCAGGTACTTCTTTTGGTAGCCGGCCGTTTCGGCGGTCTTCATCAGGTCGTCCCAGCTGTCGAGCGAGTAACCCAGCTCGAAGGTTTGGATGGTGCTCAGGTTCAGGCCGCGCTCCTTGAGGTAGCCGTAGCCGATGCTCATGCCCTCTTCCGAGTTTAGCAGCAGGCGGTGGTAGTGGCTTTTGGCGAAGTCGGAAACGATGAACTGCGAGTCCCGCTCGTTCTGCTCCAGCTGCTGCTGGGGCGTCTTTTCCTCCTCCTGAATCTCGATGGCGTACTTCTTGGCCAGGTATTTCAAGGCCTCGACGTAGCTGGTGCCCTCCACGTCCATCACGAACTGCACCACGCCGCCGGCCTTGCCACAGCCGAAGCACTTGTAGAGCGACTTGGCCGGGTTTACCGAAAACGACGGGGACTTTTCGTTGTGAAACGGGCAGGGCGCCCACAGATTTTGCCCCTTGCGCTTGAGTTGCACAAAGTCGCCGACGACTTCTACGATGTCGGCGGTCTGGATGATGTGGTCAACTAACTCTTTGGGAATGCGGGCCATAGCAACAATACGGAAAGCCGCACGACAGTAGCGCGAACTTTAGCTGCGCTGACCTGCGGTTGTAGTTCGCGTCCCCGGCGGATGCCCGAACGACAACCGAACGGCGCGGGGACGCGAACTACAAAGTTCGCGCTACGGCACCCTACTTTCTCGAAAACTTCGCATCTTTGCGCAACTTCCGGCGGCTGAGCACAGTTACAGCCCAAGGCAGGAAGGACTTGCGTCCCTCCTGCTGGCTACGGTTAGTGTTGCAGCACCACGTATGTGGCGGCGGCCAACACCAGCCACCGGCCAAGCTGCGCAAGCAGCCTCACCGGGAGCCTGACGACGATTACCACGTAATCATCGCCGCTGTTTGGTTTGTTCCTCATGGTTTTCAAGGTTTGAGGATGAACAAATCACCCACTTGAAGCCCGTGGTCTGCCAACCACGGGCTTCGTTCGTTTCTGCCGAAGCCGAAATGAACGCCGTGGTGGCGGGAGACAACCGCACAGTGGAGCAAAGCTACTTGCGAATCGGGCCCATGCAATTTGGGAAAACAGCCAAAATGCCGGCCCTTACCTTTGTCTGGAATAAACTCCGCGCAAGATGCCCGCATACCGCCCCGAAGAAATCGAAAAGAAGTGGCAGGCCCACTGGAAAGAGCACAGCACCTTCCGAGCCCAGAACAACTCCGAAAAGCCTAAGTACTACGTGCTTGACATGTTCCCCTACCCCTCCGGGGCGGGCTTGCACGTGGGGCATCCGCTGGGCTACATCGCCTCCGATATCGTGTCGCGCTACAAGCGCCTGCAAGGGTTTAACGTGCTGCATCCCATGGGTTTCGACTCCTTCGGCCTGCCCGCCGAGCAGTACGCCATCCAGACGGGCCAGCACCCGGCCCTGACCACGGAGAAAAACATCGACACCTACATCAAGCAGCTCAGCAGCTTGGGGTTCAGCTACGACTGGGAGCGGGAAATCCGTACTTCCGACGCCAGCTACTACAAGTGGACGCAGTGGATTTTCCTCAAGCTGTTTAACTCCTGGTACAACCTCGACACCAACCGCGCCGAGCCGCTGACCGCCCTTACGGCCCATTTTGCCGAGCGCGGCAGCGAAGGCATCAACGCCGCCGGCGACGCCGACGAGCGCCAGGTGTTTACCGCCGGCCAATGGCAGCTATTTACCGAGCAGCAAAAACTGGCGGCGGTCCACCCCTACCGCTTGGCCTACCAGCAAGACACGTACGTGAACTGGTGCGCTGGCCTAGGCACGGTGCTCTCGAACGACGAAGTAAAGGACGGCCTTTCGGAGCGCGGCGGCTTCCCCGTCGAGCGCCGCCTCATGCCCCAGTGGAACCTACGCATCACGGCCTACGCCGACCGCCTGTTGCAGGGCCTGGACAACCTGGACTGGCCCGACGCGGTGAAGGAAATGCAGCGTAACTGGATTGGCCGTTCCGTTGGAGCTAGCGTGCGGTTTCCAGTTTTCTTGGATGAGGAAAGCGCGTCTTTCGTGGTTCGGCACCAGCAGCCCGAACACATCGAGGTTTTTACTACCCGCGTCGACACCATTTACGGTGCGACTTTTCTGGTATTGGCCCCCGAGCACCCGCTTACCCTGCAGTTGGGCCAGCGTGCCTACGAAATCAACACAGCCAATCCGGAGGGAGAAACCACTTGGCGCAACCTTCAGAGCTACGTTGAGCAAGCCAAAAACCGTTCGGAACGCGACCGACAGGCCGATGCCAAAACCATAACGGGTGCTTTCACCGGCTTTTACGCCCGCAACCCGTTCACGGAAAAAGACATTCCGGTTTGGACGGCTGACTATGTGCTGGCTGGCTACGGTACCGGTGCCGTGATGGCCGTACCAAGTGGTGACCAGCGAGACTGGCTTTTTGCTACGCACTTTGGGTTGCCCATTGTGCAAATTTCCGACGCGCAGAAAGACCTTGACAAGCAAGCCGACCCTACGAAAGAGGGACACTATGTCAACTCAGGTGACATCAACGGTTTGACCTACAAAGAGGCCACCGAACAACTATTAGGAACCCTTGATGCAACGGGTACTGGCGAAGCTAAAGTTACCTACCGCCTGCGCGACGCCATTTTTGGCCGTCAGCGCTACTGGGGCGAGCCCATTCCGATTTACTACAAGGATGGAACGGCCTACGGCATCGCCGAAAGCGACTTGCCGCTGGTGCTGCCCGAAATTGATGAGTACAAGCCCACCGAAACCGGTGAGCCGCCCCTCGGCCGCGCCCAAAACTGGCTCTACCGCGGCCAGTACCCTTATGAGTTGAGCACCATGCCCGGCTGGGCGGGCTCGTCGTGGTACTACCTGCGCTACATGGACCCCACCAACGAAGCCCGCTTCGTATCGGAGGAGGCCGAAAAATACTGGGGCACGGTGGACCTCTACATGGGCGGCGCCGAGCACGCCACTGGCCACTTGCTCTACGCCCGCTTCTGGTATCTGTTCCTGAAAGACTTGGGCTTCGTCAGCGCCACTGAGCCGTTCCAGAAACTGATTAACCAGGGGATGATTTTGGGGCGGTCGAATTTCGTGTACCGCCTTGACTTCACTTGGCACAAAACTCATGGCGTAGATTTCACTTTCCCACAAGTGTTTATCTCCCATGACTTGGTACTACAATATAAGTCTGCTTCTAAACAAGAAAAAACTGTTATTGAAGATTTTGTTTTCAGCCAGTTTAACAAAGCCGTTGATGAAATCAATTTAGCAAACCCAGAAATTGGTATAGCAATATCGGCTGTTAAATTCGACCCATTTCATCCTTGGCATGTAGATGTCAATATTGTTGAAAATGACATTCTAGACCAAATAGCGTTTCGTAAATGGCGGGACGACTTAAGCGACGCAATTCTTATCCTTAATAAGGAAGGCAATTATATCTGCGGTGTCGAAATCGAGAAAATGTCGAAGTCCAAATACAACGTCGTTAATCCCGACGTGCTGATTGGCAAATACGGCGCTGATGCCCTGCGTCTCTACGAAATGTTCCTCGGCCCGCTGGAGCAGTACAAGCCCTGGAACACCAATGGCATTAGTGGCGTGGGTGGCTTTATTAAGAAATTCTGGCGCCTTTTCCATCCCGAAGATGGTGCGCTGGCCGTGACCGACGAGCCCGCCACGCCGGCCGAGCTGAAAGCCCTGCACCGGGCTATTCAGAAGGTGCAGGAAGACATTGAGAAATTCAGCTTCAACACCTCGGTCAGCATGTTCATGATAACCGTGAACGAGCTGACGGCCCTCAACTGCCACAAGCGCGCCATTTTGGAGCCGTTGGTTATTCTGCTTTCCCCCTACGCGCCTCACTTGGCCGAGGAGCTGTGGTTGGAACTAGGCCACGAGGCCGGCAGCATCAGCAGCGCCCGCTACCCGGAGTTCCGCGAGGAATATTTGGTGGAGGCCAACGTGGTGTACCCCATCGCCATCAATGGCAAGGTGCGCGAGCAAATGCAGTTTGCCGCCGCGGCCACCGGCACGGAGATTGAAACTGCGGTATTGGCGTCGGATTTCCTAGCGCGCTTCGGCGAAGGCAAGTCGGCCAAGAAGGTGATTGTGGTACCCGGCCGCATGGTGAACGTGGTGGTGTAGCCTTGGCGAGGCCATGTAATTTAAAAAGCCCGCTGCTTCTGCAGCGGGCTTTTTCGTTTTCTGGGTCCCAGAGCAGTGCTAACGGATGCATCTTTGTGTGAGAGGCATTTCCTGCCAGGATAAATCCATTTCAATTTGATGACACCTTCTTTTTTAAGTACCAAGCAAGTTTTTACAAGAAGTTGGGTACTTAGCTTGCTCGCGGTGCTGTTGCCGCTCGTCAGCCAAGCTCAAAACGCTCCCACCGCCAGCCCCCTGCAAACTCCTGCTCAGTTCCTCGGCTACAATCTGGGCACACAATTCACGACCCACGCCGAAATCCTGCGCTACGTGGACCACATTGTGGAACACTCGTCGGGCCGCATGAAGCTGATGCGCTACGGTAGCACCTACGAGCGGCGCCCGCTGGAGGTGGTGCAAATTGCCAGCGCCCAAAACTTCGCGCGTCTCGAAGACGTGCGGCACAACAACCTCAAGCTGGCGGGCCTGGAAAGTGGCACCGGCCAGCGCCAGCAGCCGGCCGTGTGCTGGCTGAGCTACAACGTGCACGGCAACGAAGCCGTGTCGTCGGAAGCGGTGATGCAGGTGCTCTACGACCTGGCCAACCCCCAAGACCAGCAGATGCAGGACTGGCTCAAAAACACCGTCGTCATCGTGGACCCCTGCGTGAACCCCGACGGCCGCGACCGATACGCCAACTGGTACAACCGCGTGCGCAGCCAGTCGACCAACGCCGAGCCGGACTCCTGGGAGCACCACGAGCCCTGGCCCGGCGGCCGCTACAACCACTACTACTTCGACCTGAACCGCGACTGGGCCTGGCAAACCCAGCAGGAATCCAAGCAGCGCATTGCCCTCTACAACCAGTGGCTGCCCGCCGTGCACGCCGACTTCCACGAGATGGGCCCCAACAACACCTACTATTTCTCGCCGGCGGCCAAGCCCTTTCACGCCGACATTACGCCCTGGCAGCGCAAGTTCCAGAACATCTTGGGCGACTACAACAAGGTGGCCTTCGATAAGAACAACTGGCTCTACTTCACCCGCGAAGTCTACGACCTGTATGCCCCGACCTACGGCGACACCTGGCCCACCTTCAACGGCGCCATCGGCATGACTTACGAGCAGGGCGGCGGCGGCCCCGCCGGGGTAGCCTTTGCCCGCAACGACGGCGACACTCTTACCCTGAGCCAGCGCATTGCCCACCACCACGCGGCCAGCCGCGCCACCATTCAGGCCACCGCCGAGCGGCACGATGACCTGCTGCGCGAATTCCAATCCTACTTTACCACCGCCCGGACCAAGCCCCAGGGCGAATACAAAACCTACGTGCTCACGGCCTCCGGCAACGACCCCGGCCAATTGCGCGCTTTTACGCAGTACCTCGACCGCAACCAAATCAGCTACGGCTACGCCGACAAGAAGACCAAGACCAAGGGCTTCAACTACACCTCCGGCAAGACCGAAACGGTGCAAGTAGAGCCGCGCGACCTGGTCGTGAGCATGTACCAGCCCAAGTCCACGCTGGTGAAGGTGCTGTTTGAGCCCCGCCCGCAGCTGGAAGACTCGCTCACCTACGACATTACTTCCTGGGCCCTGCCCTATGCTTTCGGCGTGAGGGCCTACGCCCTGCCCGGCCGCCTCAGCGCTTCGGGCCCGAAACCTAGCCCGGCCATAGTGCGCGGCAGTGCCGCCGCGCCCGCCGAGCGCCCCTACGCCTACCTCGCTCGCTGGAACAGCCTGCAGGACATGCGCTTCCTGAGCCGCTTGCTGCAGCAAAAGGTGAAGGTTCGCTACGCCGAGAAAGAGTTTGAGGCGGAGGGCCAGAAATACGCCCCCGGCACCCTGGTCATCACCCGCACGGGCAACGAGGGCATGGGCGCCCGGTTCGACCAGTTGGTGCGGGCCCAGGCCGACTCGGCTGGCACCGTGGTAACGGCGGTCAAGTCCGGCTTTTCAACCTCTGGGCGCGACCTGGGCTCCAGCACCGTGCACTTCGTGAAGCAGCCCAACGTGGCGGTAGTGGCCGGCCCCGGCGTGGACGCCACCGCCTTTGGCGAGGTGTGGCACTTCTTTGAACAGCAGCTGGGCTACCCCATCACGGTGCTGGGCAGCGACTACGTCAGCCGCGTGTCGCTTCAGAAATACGACGTCCTGATTCTGCCCAACGGCAGCTACGCCGACATTTACTCCGACCGCAACTTAGAAGGCCTCAAAGCCTGGGTGCGCGACGGCGGCAAGCTCATCGCCCTGGAAGGCGCGGCCAAGTTCCTCGCCAA
The DNA here is from genome assembly GCF_036388155.1 of Hymenobacter sp. NCBI lineage: Bacteria > Pseudomonadati > Bacteroidota > Cytophagia > Cytophagales > Hymenobacteraceae > Hymenobacter > Hymenobacter sp. The sequence continues at coordinate 48,591 of NZ_DASVSI010000183.1, forward strand.
CAAGAAAGACTTCCTGCTCAAAACCAAAGCCGTCGACTCCGTGGCCATTCGCAAAGACGAGCGCGCCAACCCCTACAAGCTCTTGCGCCGCTACGGCGACTCCGAGCGCGAAGAAGCCGAAGAAGTGGTGCAGGGCAGCGTGTACCGCGTGCAGCTCGACAACACCCACCCGCTGGCCTTTGGCTACGGCAACACCTACTTTGCCCTCGTTCGCAACCCACTGAACTACCGTTTCATGGGCAAGGGCGGTTGGAACGTGGGCGTCATCAAAAAGGACAGCTACTCGGCCGGTTTCATCGGCGCCAAAGCGCGCCGGGAACTCACCGACACCTTCGTGGTGGGCACGCAGGAATTGGGGCGCGGCCAAGTGGTATTCCTGGGCGACAACCCCTTGTTCCGGGCCTTCTGGCAGGGCGGTAAATTGCTCTTCGGCAACGCCGTGTTCCTGGTAGGGCAGTAAGAGTTGCCTAAATAAAAAAGCCCCGCTGGATTCCCAACGGGGCTTTTTTGTAGGGACGCCTACTTGCGCCTTGGTGCTAAACGATGTTTGAGTAGTGCAGACGCCGAGACGCAAGAATACGTCTCTACAGCACGAGTTGCGCTTTCACGGATTTGGGCAGCGAGTGGCGCACCAGGTCGTAGGAATGGTCAATCAACTCGCGTAGCTGACCTTCCGGGGCACCGGTGCCGATGAGCACCGTGTTCCAGTGTTTTTTATTCATGTGGTAGCCGGGCAGCACGTAGTCGTGGGCCTCGCGCAGCTCCACGGCGCGTTCGGGGTCGCACTTCAGGTTGATGCTGCCGAAAGTGTCAATGTCGGTGAGGGCAAATACTTTGCCGCCGACCTTGAACACCAGCGTTTCCGGACCAAACGGAGTTTCCTCGGTCACGCCCGCTTTGAGCAGGCAGTAATCGCGGAAGTCTTCAATGTTCATCAGGCAAGCGAAGGCTTAGAGCACGTAGCGAAACAACATCACCACCAAGCACACCAGGAACATCGCCAAGCTGAGCTTATTGATGAAGTGCATGGTCTTCATGTTGAAGTTGGTCTTCCGGCTGGGGTCTTTGCCGCGGAAGTAGTAACCGAGGACCGGACCGAAGTTAAAGAGGTTCTTACCGTTCATGGCAGGGGGTGTTTTGGTTCGTTATGGTAACAAAGCCCAGGGCAGAAAGATTGTCAAAATCAGAGATTTTCGCCTGTTTTCAGTCAGAAAAAGTCCGTGTCTTACCCCAAGCTCCGGGGTTAATTGACAAAGAAATGCCGCTCACGCCATTGCAGCTCAACCGGCAATTCGAAGGAAGAAAACTCAAGGTGCACCACCCGCCGCGGCCGGTCGCTGGTGCTGCGGCTCGACGCGTGCAGCAGCAACGGCCGCATGAGCATGGCCCCGCCGGCCGGCACCGGGCACCCCACGGCGGCGGGCGTAAGCTCAGGCTGGCCCGCGGCCAGCACCACCCCGCCTCGGTGTGAAGCGGGCACCACGCGCAACTCGCCGTTATTAGCGTCGCAGTCGTCGAGGTGAATGCGCACGGTGCAGATGTTCTCCAGCACACCCACCGGCGGCTGCACCGAAACGCCTTCGGGCTTGCGGGTCCACGGGCCGAAACCGGGCAAGCCAGTTGCTTTGCGGTCCACGTTTATCATCAGGTCTTGGTGCCAGGGCACCAACCAGTTCGACCCCGCCGGCTTGTCGAAATAAATGGCCTTGACTACGTGGCAACCGCCGGGAAAGAGCCCGCCCAGCAGCGAGCGCAACGCAGGCGTATGGAGCAGCGGCCACAAAGCGGGCACCTCCCCCAGCAAATCCCGGATGGCAAACAGGTCCTGGCTGCGCCGAAAGTTAGCCCCATTCGTGGTTGCTGCTTCCAGGCACTGCAGCATGGCGGCTACTTCCGAATCCTGGTAAAGCCTCGGCACAATCGCAAACCCGTCGGTTTGAAACTGGTCGGCACGGGCTGCGGAGCGTGTGGCGGTTTGCATACGCTGGCAAAGCTAAGGAGCGCACGTTCTCCGCCTGCGGCCGCAACGTTTTGCCTGGGTTGCTACCTTTAGCGGCTATCATTCTTTCCTCATGAAGAAACTGCTTACGCCCCTCCTGCTGCTTCTGCTGCCCGCTACCGCCCTGCACGCCCAAACCACCTCCGCCGAAACCGCCGAGGTTAAAAAAACCATCACGGCGTTTTTCGACGGCATGCGCAAAGGCGACAGCACCGCCGTGCATCGCACCATTGCGCCCGGGGCCGTATTTCATACCATTGGCAACCGCGCCGGGGTCGTCAAGCTGAGTCCCGAAAATCCCGCAGACTTCCTGAAAGCCGTGGGTACGCCCCACGACAAAGTGTGGGACGAGCGCATCACCTTCGACAAAATCCTTATCGACGCCAACCTCGCCAGCGTCTGGACGCCTTACGAGTTTTACTTCGGCGACACCTATAGTCACTGCGGCTACAATTCGTTTCAACTGGTGAAGCTGGCCGACGGCTGGAAAATAGCGCACATCATCGATACCCGGCGCAAAGAGAAGTGCAAGTAGCTGAACGTATTTTTGACCAACCCAGCCGGTCTATTAATGGAGCCCAAGCGTTACCCACGTCAGCTTTCGCGCGGTGCTAATAACGCAGCCGTTGCTCTTTCCGAGACGGAGGTGGGCAAGTTATTTGGCGAGGATACCCGCTCCGACATCGGCTCCGAAGCGGAGAAAATGGGCTTTGCGAACGAAGTAAATGGGCTAGTTGCCCGATTTGTTCGGCTGGAAACTAACGAGTCACTAAATGCCGATATGCTCGTAATGGAGCGTATTTATCCACTTGATTTTCGCGCCTATGAAGTGGAAATGCGGGAGATTTGGTTTGACGTTTTTACGGATGAATTGCGGGCATTACATGCAGCCGGGTTTGTGCACCGCAACCTGCTTCGCCCTTCCAACCGGCCTGGCGACCGCTACGATAACATCCTCCTTACCCAGCAGGGCCTGCGCCTAATTGATGTTGGGATTTCCGTATTAAAGCGTCAAGTAGGTGAGTCCTTTTTTATGGCTTATGTGCAACGAGAACTGGAAGAGTTGGAATTGTTCCGGACCTTCTTCTTGGGGCGCTAATTTTGCTTGGAGTTAAATAATCACACATGCTATCGACACGGGGGGCGAAAAATCAGTGCAAGTGAAACTCTAGAAAATAGGCAACTTTTTTAACGGCGAGAAGTCCACTTTCCACAGGTCTAGCTCAAACAACTCCCCATCTTCGTCAAGGTTGATGGTGGCAAATACTGTGACATTGTCTTCGTCACAAAACTATATTTCGACCAAATCTTCACCGAACATTCTATTTGGTTTGCTGCTAACGAAAAGCAAGCTGCCCATTCCGCCATCGTCTATTTCCTCCACTTCCATTGTTGGCAACCCTGCAAGCAGGTGTTCCATGTTGGGCGCTCCACGCAGCATAAACAGCAACAGGGCTAGTTCGGGGAGGGACAGCGGACGCTTGTGATTTGACATAAACGGCAGCACCTGCTTTGACTAGAACGAGACTATGCCCCCACCGGCTCCTCAACCACTTCCTTTTCAATCCACCGGCCATCCTCGCGCATCAACTCAATTAGCTCGTCCACGGCTGCTTCTTCGGGCACCGATTTCTTGATGACTTCCTGGCCGCGGTAGAGCGAGATTTTGCCTTTGCCCACGCCCACGTAGCCGTAGTCGGCGTCGGCCATTTCGCCGGGGCCGTTCACGATGCAGCCCATGATGCCGATTTTGATGCCCTTGAGGTGGTCGGTGCGCTTGCGAATCATGGCCGTGGTTTCCTGCAAGTCGAACAGCGTCCGGCCGCAGCTGGGGCAGCTGATGTATTCGGTTTTGCTCATGCGGGTGCGGGCCGCCTGCAGAATGCCGAATGAGAGCTGGTTGAGGCCGTCGATAGTGGTCAGCCATTCTGGCTTGGGGCGCTCCGGCAGTAGTTCGGTGCTCAACACGATGCCATCGCCGAGGCCGTCGAGCAGCAGGCCGCCCACGTCGGTGGCGGCGTAAAGCTGCGTCTGCTCGTCTTTCAGGGCCGGAAACTGCCGGTTGACGATGACCGGGCACGTCACGCCCGCGTTCATCAGCTCGAAAAAAGCGCGCCGGATTTCCGGCATGGCGTGGGCATTGTCGGAGTAGAGCAGCACCACTGCGGTGCCGTCCTCGCGCAGCTGGTCGAGGGCCGGCGCCGTGAGCGAGGCCAGGTTGTGAAACACGAAATTCAGCGCCGGGTGCTTGGCCGAGGCCACGGCGTACTCGGCCTGCGTGAACACGGGGTAGTGTTCGGGGCGGTGGCCGCCGTCGCGCCAGGCGCTATAGTCCACGATTTCCTTCAGGCCATTGGGCAGCATGAAGGGCGAGGGCACCTGGCCCGTATAGATGTAGTCGGCGCCCAAATCCGACATCTGAAACTTGTCGAGAAACGGCGAATACAGCTGGCCAGCGGCGCGCAGGTCGGCATACTCCAGGTTTTGCAGGCGCGACATGTCGGCCACCACGCGGGGCACGTTGGCGCCGCCAATGTTCTCCACTTCGCGCGTCACGCGGCGGAAGTACTGGAACGGATTGATGGGCTCCTCCCCCACCAGCGGCGCGATGGGCTGGGCCTGGGCGGCGCGGTTGGCGTACCGGTCAATGAGCATTTGGGCGACCGGCGCCTCGGCTTCGGGGGCTTCGGTGAGCGACACGCGCACGGTGTCGCCCAGCCCGTCTTCGAGCAGCGTGCCAATGCCCACGGCCGACTTGATGCGGCCGTCCTCGGCCTCGCCGGCTTCGGTCACGCCTAGGTGCAGCGGGTAGGGCTGCAGGCCTTCTTCGTCCAGCTTCTGCACCAGCAAGCGGTAGGCTTGCACCATCACCTGGGTGTTGCTGGCTTTCATGCTCAATACCACGTCGTAGTAGTTTTCTTCCTCGCACAGGCGCAGGAACTCCAGCGCCGACTCTACCATGCCGAGCGGCGTGTCGCCGTAGCGGCTCAGAATGCGGTCACTCAGCGAGCCGTGGTTGGTGCCGATGCGCATGGCCGTGCCGTACTGCTTGCAGATTTTCACCAGCGGCCGAAACCGCTCCCGGATGCGCTCCACCTCGGCCGCATAGGTGGCGTCGGTGTAGTCAATTTCTTCGAACTTCTTCTTGTCGGCGTAGTTGCCGGGGTTCACGCGCACTTTTTCTACGATGCGGGCGGCCAGCTCGGCGGCGTTCGGCGTGAAGTGGATGTCGGCAATGAGCGGCACGTTGCAGCCGCGCTTGCGCAACTCCTTTTTGATTTCCAACAGGTTTTGGGCCTCCTTCATGCTGGGTGCCGTGATGCGCACGTACTCGCAGCCGGCCTCCACCATGCGCAGCGTCTGCTCCACCGAGCCCAGCGTGTCCATGGTGTCCACGGTGGTCATGCTCTGCACCCGAATGGGGTGATTGCCGCCCAGCGGAATGTCGCCAATGTTCACCACGCGGGCCACGCGGCGCTTGTATTCGGTCAGGCTGGGGCAATACGTTTTGTTCATATCCCAAAAACTATGGTCGGAAGGCGAAAGTTGCGCCGTGCCACAAAGGTAAAGCGGGGCGGGGTGCGCTCCCGTTTTCGCTTCCGCAACTTCTGACGGGCATTCGCTGTCTTTGTCGAAACTCAGCAGCAGGCGATGCACACAGTTGCGGGCTGCTGCCGGGTTAACTTGTGTTCGATTTACCGCTCTTATGCCTCAATTAAAAGCCTTACTGCTAGGCGCTGGCCTGCTGTTTGCCGCTCCCAGCTTTGCCCAAAACGTGGCCGTTATCAAGTTTCCGGAGTTGCAAAAGCGGCTTGCTACGCCCAACGACACCACCTACGTGGTGAACTTCTGGGCTACTTGGTGTGGCCCCTGCATCAAAGAGCTGCCCAGCTTTGAGAAGCTGCGCACCGCCAATGCCAACAAGAAGGTGAAGGTCTTGCTGGTGAGCATGGACTATGCCTCTCAGCTCGACAAGAAAGTGAAGCCCTTCGTGAAGCAACGCGGGCTGAAATCCGAAGTGGTTTTGTTGAACGAATCCGACCCGAATTCCTTCATCGACAAGGTTGACCCCAAATGGTCGGGCTCCATCCCGTTCACCCTGATAGTGAACAACAATACCAAAAAGCGCGCGACGTTTGAGAAGGAGCTTTCACCTGCAGAACTGACCGCTGCACTTCAGAAATTTTTGTAACTTAAAGGGCACCTCACGGCCCGGAGTTTTCACCTGTCACCTTTTTTCAATTCCTAACCCATCATCACACTTGCCATGAAAAAGCTCCTGCCTTTTCTCACCCTCTGCTTTGCCTTGTTGCTGAGCAGCTTCGTGCTGCGCCCCAGCAGCGAAGGGTACCAGGTTGGCGACAAAGCCGCCGACTTCAAGCTCAAAAACATTGATGGCAAAATGGTGTCGCTGGCCGACAATAAAGCGGCCAAGGGCTACATCGTGGTGTTCACCTGCAACACCTGCCCCTACGCCAAGGCCTACGAAAGCCGCATCATCGAGCTGAACAGCAAGTATGCGGCGAAAGGCTACCCCGTAGTGGCCATCAACCCCAACGACCCGGCCGTGGCCCCTGGCGACTCCTACGCCGCCATGCAAACCAAGAAATACGCCTTCCCCTACCTGCAGGACGAGTCGTAGCAGGTGGCCAAGATGTACGGCGCCACCCGCACGCCTCACCTCTACGTGCTCACCCGCAAGGGCAGCGACTTCGTGGTTTCCTACATCGGCGCCATCGACGACAACTCCGAAGACCCGAAGCTGGTGAAAACCAAATACGTGGAAAACGCCATGACGGAAATTCTGGCCGGCAAGTCGCCGAGCACCACTTCCACCAAAGCCATTGGCTGCACCATCAAGTGGAAGCGGGCGTAACGCCCACCTCTCCACTAAGCAGTCACGCAGAAGTAAGCGTATTTACCGGTCCGACCGCCTTAGGCGGTCCGACCGGTTGAGGAGGGGGCCACACCAGAGCAACGACGACCGGTCGGACCGCCTAGGGCGGTCGGACCGGCGACTCGGCCCACCCTGTGCTTATTCCTTCACGACTACTTAAGCAAAAAGGCCCGTTCTGAGGACAGAACGGGCCTTTTTGCGTTCACATAAATTACTGCTGGACTTCCAGTACAATTTTGCCGATGTGCGCACTGCTTTCCATAAGCGTGTGCGCCGCGCTAGCTTCAGCCAGCAGAAGGGTTTGATGAATAACCGGCCGAAACGAGCCAGCGGCCAGCAACGGCCACACGTGTTTTTCGACTTCAGCGGCCAGCGCCGCCTTAAAGTCAGCCGAACGCGGCCGCAGGGTGCTGCCCGTGATGTGCAAGCGGCGGCGCATCACCTCCAGCGCGTTGAATTCGCCCTGGCCTCCTTGCATGGCGTTGATGAAAACCAAGCGCCCGTCATCTTTCAGCAAGCGCAGGTTTTTGGCGGTGTACGCCCCTCCTATCATGTCCAGAATCACGTCCACGCCTTCCAGTTTCAGCACTTCTTCGAAATCTTCGGCTCGGTAATCAATGGCCCAATCGGCTCCCAGCTCCCGACAGGCCTCGCACTTGGCCGGGCTTCCTGCCGTAATGGCCACCCGGCTGCCAAGGCCCTTGGCCAGTTGAATGGCGGTGGTGCCAATGCCGCTGCTGCCGCCGTGTACCAGCAGCGTTTCGCCGGGCTGCAGCGCGCCCCGCTGAAACACGTTGTGCCACACGGTGAACACGGTTTCGGGCAATGCGGCGGCTTGTACCATGGTCAGGCCCGCGGGCACCGGCAGGCAGTGCCGGGCATCGGCTACTGCGTACTCGGCGTAGCCACCGGCCGCCACCAGGGCGCACACGGCATCGCCCACTTGCCAGCGCCGGACGCTCGCGCCTGCTGCCTCCACCACGCCGGCCAGTTCAAGGCCCGGAACTTGGCCGCTCACGTCGCCGCTGCCCGCGTATTTCCCTTGTCGCATCAACACATCGGGCCGATTGACGCCGGCGGCACTCACGCGGATGAGGACTTCGTGCGGCGCCGGGACTGACTTGGGTCGGGTGCGCAGTTGCAGCACTTCGGCCCCGCCGGGTTTTTCGATAATGATGGCATTCATGAGCACAGGTCAGCTAACGGGAGGGTTGTGTGGCTGCTAACGAAAAACGGCTCCGAAGAGCCGTTTTTATCTGTTCTCACCCTGTGCAAGCCTCACTAGTTGGCTCCCAGCTTTCGCTTGAGGTCGCTTACTTCCCGCTCCAAATCCAGCGTGCGAAACATCACCTTCGCTTCCAAATCCGAGTAAGCCACTTCCAATTGCTCGCGCATTTGGCGCTGCTCCTGGATGTCGGTGCACGTACCGAACCAGGCAATGATGCTGCCGTCGTCGCCGCGCCGGGGCAGGGCCTGGCCCAAAAACCACCGGTAAGAGCCGTCTTTGGCTTTGAAGCGGTACTCGATGCTGTAGTCGTCGCCGGTGGCCAGCGAGTGGCCCCAGATGTCGCGGGCCCGTTGGCGGTCGTCCGGGTGGAGCAAGTTGTTCCACATGTCCGGCCCCACGCTACCGGCCAGGTCGTAGCCGGTAAAGTTTATCCAGCGCTGATTGAAGTAGGTATGAAAGCCTTCGGGGTCCGTAATCCAGACCAGCTGGGGAATCATGTCTGCTAAAAAAACAAACTGCTCGGGCCCCACCAAGCCGTGTTTGGAAGAATCGGGAAGCGCCGAAGCCGGCAGCGGGGTAACGGGGGACGTACTCACGAACGAATCAAGGCTAAGAGTTCGGAATAAAAATTAAAACCGGTCGAGTTGGATTTCCATGCCCGACGCAAAGTACAGGTTCAACTGGCTGCGCAAGCCGTCGAGCGAGCGACGCAAACGCGTCACCAACGCCCGGGTGTCTTCCTCGGGCAAGTCAAACCGCAAGTATGGCCGGTTCATGAGTTCGTCGCGAACCACGGCCCAACTGCCGGTCGGATGTTCCGAACTGCCCGACACGTGGGTTTCTACCGTATTGGGGGTGAGCACCACCCGATTGGCCTGCGCCAAGGGCGTCGAGGCATCGTTGCGGTTCAGCACACGGCTGGCAACGTGCCATTCCCCCATGAAGTAGTCGTCCGGCAGATTTTGTAGGTTTATATCAAGAAGCAGGTCAGACATGCAGCTTTAAAAGCAGCCAATGGCCGCGAAAAGGACAGTTACTCCGTTTAAAGGCACGGATGGCTCCCAGCGCGTATGGGCTGAGCTGGCAGTTGCCAGCCTGTCAAACGGCAGAATTCGCGTGACCGTTCCGGAAGTATCGAAATTTTTAACTCAACCTATTTTTACTTGTGAAAAAGCCTGCTTTCCTCCCATCGCTACTAGGTGCGGCGCGTTTCACCGGCTTGGCGGCGTGGCAAACCGGGCGGCTTTTCCGGCAGCTCGCCTCCCGAGCCCTCGACTCGGTGCAGGACGTGCTGCGCGCCGAAGTAGAAAAGGGCAACCTGAAGCTGGTGGCTGAGTTTTTGGCCGACAAAGCCTTGCCCGCCGCCCGCGCCATTCTCATTGAGCAGATGACCGTGCGGCTGCTCGTACGCCTGGGCCTGCGCGGGGCCCTGGCCTCCAACGTGGTGGGCTGGGTGCTTCCCTTCGTGATAGAAAAATTGGTGGCCGCCGGCCACAAAAGTGGCCTTTTCGACAAGCTCAAGGCCAATGCCACGGTCAGCGAGTCGCTCAGCAAGCTCGACGAGCTGCGCCACGCCACCTGGAAAATGCTGGTGCCCGACCCCGGCACCGGGGCCGAGGTGCTGGAAGACGAAGACCAGACGGCGCCACGAATCCCCTTGCTGCTCGCCGCTCCTGCTTCGCATTCAGGCGCTAAAAACAATACTGCGGCTTCCAGCAAGTCCAAATAAGCCACTTTTTTTCAAGGTTGAGTGTAACCCAAAAGCAGCTCATTCGTACCATACCCGCAATCGTTTGCGGCGGCTTTCCAAAAAAAGGCACCTCACTGAGGTACCTCTTTAAAAACCGGGGCGCGGCGAGAATTCCCACCCAACACCGGACCCGATTCCGTCCCGAAGGAATTACCGGCTGAACAACAGTTCGCGGTACTTCACGAGGGGCCAGTCCTCGTCGGCCACCATCCGTTCGAGCTTATCAACAGCTCGGCGGATGGGGTCGAATTTTGGTTTTATCTGGTCGCAGTACGCAATCGCGAGTTCGCGAGCGTCAGCGATTTTATTTACTTGTTTACGGGCTTCGGTCATCTCATCCACCGTGGTTTTGATGGCCGAAACGTGGCGTGAAATATCTTTAATCATGTCAACCGTTACCTGGCTGAGCTCCTCGTCGAGGCCAAGCTCGCGCAAGCCGCGGACGTTGTTCACCAGCTTGGTCTGGTAGGCCAGCGCCGTGGGTATTACGTGGTTTACAGCCAAATCGCCTAAAACGCGGCTTTCGATTTGAATTTTCTTTTGGTATTCCTCCAGCAAAATCTCGTGGCGGGCGTGCAATTCCACTTCCGAGAAGATACCGTGACGCGAAAATAGTTCCGCGGCGTCTTCCCGTACCAGCGCGTCGAGGGCTTGCGGCGTGGTGGCGATGTTGTTGAGGCCGCGACGGGCCGCCTCTTCCTTCCACTCGTCGGAGTAGCCGTTGCCTTCGAAACGAATGGCTTTGGAGTTGATGACGTACTCGCGCAACACCTCTACAATAGCCACTTCCTTCTTTTTGCCCTCGTTGATGAGGCCATCGACGGCTTCTTTGAAGTCGATGAGCTGGTCGGCAACGATGGTGTTGAGCACCGTCATGGCCGAGGAGCAGTTGGCCGACGAACCCACGGCGCGCAACTCAAATTTATTGCCGGTGAAGGCAAACGGCGAGGTGCGGTTCCGGTCGGTGTTGTCGAGCAGGATGGCGGGAATCTTGTCGATGCCCAGCTTGAGGTAGATGTTGTCGCCCTTGTCGAGCGGCAGCTTGGCCGTGCGCTCCAGCTCGTCCAGTACCGAGTCCAGCATCGAACCCACAAACACCGACACGATGGCCGGGGGCGCTTCGTTGGCCCCAAGGCGGTGGTCGTTCGAAGCCGAGGCAATGCTGGCGCGCAGCAAGTCGGCGTAGCGGTGCACGGCCTGGATGGTGGTGATGAAGAAGGCGAGGAACTGCAGGTTCTCTTTGGGACGACGGCCGGGCGCGAGCAGGTTGACGCCGGTGTCGGTGCTCATGGCCCAGTTGTTGTGCTTGCCGCTGCCGTTCACGCCGGCAAAAGGCTTCTCGTGCAGCAACACTTTGAAGTTGTGGCGCTCGGCCACGCGGTCCATCACATCCATCAGCAGTTGGTTGTGGTCCACGGCCAGGTTGGCGTCTTCAAACGTGGGGGCGCACTCAAACTGGTTGGGGGCTACTTCGTTGTGGCGGGTGCGCAGCGGAATGCCCAACAGGTTGGCTTCCTCTTCGAACTCCAGCATAAAGCCGTGCACGCGGGCCGGAATCGAACCAAAGTAGTGGTCGTCGAGCTGTTGGCCTTTGGCCGGCGCGTGGCCGAACAAGGTGCGGCCGGTCATCACGAGGTCGGGGCGGGCGTCGTACAGGGCCTTGTCAACCAGGAAGTACTCCTGCTCGATGCCGAGCGTGGTGTTTACGCGGGTAACGTCTTTGTCGAAGTATTGACAAACCTCCAGCGCAGCCTTTTCCAGCACGGCCAGCGACTTCAGCAGCGGGGCCTTGTAGTCAAGGGCTTCGCCGGTGTAGGCCACGAAAATCGTGGGAATGCAGAGGGTTTTAGCGCCCACCGTTTCGATGATGAAAGCGGGAGAAGTGGGGTCCCAGGCGGTGTAGCCGCGGGCCTCGAAGGTGTTGCGAATGCCGCCGTTGGGAAACGACGAAGCATCGGGCTCCTGCTGCACCAGGGCCGAGCCTTTGAAGTTCTCAATCGGCCGACCGTCCGAATTCAAGTCAAAGAAGGAATCATGCTTTTCGGCGGTAGAGCCCGTGAGGGGCTGAAACCAGTGGGTGTAGTGGGTAGCGCCCTTGGCCATGGCCCAGGTTTTCATGGCCGAAGCCACGGCATCGGCCACGTTGCGCTCAACCGTGGCGCCTTGCTTAATGGCAGCTTGGAGCTTCTTGAAATAATCGCCGGGCATGGTGGCCCGCATGGCTTCCAGATTGAACACGCTTTGACCAAAGCTGTCGGAACGACGAGCTGCTACCGACTTCACCGTGATGGGGCGGCGCTGATTGACGAGTTCTAGGGCTTTAAAACGGAGGATGGCCATGTGAATGAGTAATCGAAACGGGGGTTGAATTAAAACGACGAATCGGAAATCTGCTGGCAAAGATAAATGACGATTGAGTTCAAAACAGTGGCCACCCCACAATAACAAGGGCCAATTCTGAAAAAAGCATCTTTTTACAGAGCAACTACCTCATTAATACACCCTGACTCTGTAGAATTTTAACAGAAATTTGCCATCACCCTATCTTTTCAACAGATTTAAGCCAAGTTTGCCATTAGGTTATCTTTGCGGCGTGAAAAACCGCTTTGCGTTTCAACCGCGCTACTTTCTTTTCTGGCTGCTGTTTTTTGAGATAAGCCGGGCAGTGTTTCTAGCCTACCAGCACACGGCCACTGCGGGACTGTCCGTCAAAACTGTACTGAGCACATTATTCTACGGGCTCCGCCTTGATGCTTCGTTGGCGGGGTATATATGCCTGCTGCCGTTTTTGGTGTTTGTCATCGGGAGTCTTTTCCGTCGGCTGCCTTTGCAGCGCATTGTAGACGGCTATACCGTAGCAATAGGCACTGTGGTCGCCTTCCTGATAACGGCTGACCTGGAGCTTTACACCGCCTGGGGGTTTCGGCTTGATGACACGCCCCTGCAGTACCTCGATTCGCCGCGGGAGATGGCGGCTACGGCGGGCAGCGCGCCCCTGCTGCTGCTAGCAGGGGCCTGTGTAGGGCTAGTGGCCGTGGGGTATGGGCTATACCGCGGGGTAGTGGGCCGGATTGCGCCATTGCCGGCTTGGTTTGGCCGGGGCCGGGCAGTGCTAGCCAGCTTGCTCTATGCTGCCCTGTTGGTGGTGCCCTTGCGGGGCGGGACGCAGCAAATTCCCGTCAACCAGAGCAACGTCTACTTCTCCCGCATTGCTTTTGCAAACCACGCCGCCCTCAACGCCCCGTGGAATTTGATGAGTGCGCTGGTGTTGCGCGCCAACGAGCAGCCGCCCCGGCCTTTTATGCCCGACAGCACGGCGCGGCGGCTGGTGGCCGGCCTCTACCCGTTGGCGGTGGGCACCTCCCTCCCAGCCCCGGATACTGCCCAATCGGTGTTGCGCGAAAGCCGGCCCAATGTGCTGTTCATCATTCTCGAAAGCTTTACGGGCAAGCTGGTGGGCAGCGTGGGCGGCGAAAAAGGCGTGACGCCAACCCTGGACAGCCTGGCCAAGACGGGCATTGTTTTCACCAACATGTACGCGGCCGGCGACCGTAGCCAGAAAGGCCTGGTGGCGCTGCTTTCCGGCTACCCCAATCAGCCCACCACCAGCATCATCAAGTTTCCGCGTAAAACCGAACGCCTGCCGCACCTGAACCGGTCGTTGGCGGCGGTCGGCTACCGGTCGCACTACTACTACGGCGGCGAGTTGGCCTTTGCCAATATGGCAAGCTACGTGCAGACGGCCGGCTACGAAAAAACAACGACCGGTGCTGATTTTAGCCTTGCCGAGCGCAACTCGAAGTGGGGCGCGCACGACGGCGTGCTGTTCACGCGCTTGCTGGCTGACTTGCAGCAGCAGCCCCAACCCTTCTTCGTCACGGCCTTCACGCTTAGCAGCCACGAGCCGTTTGAAGTGCCCATGAAGCCTAAGTTTCCGGGCAAGACCGAAGCCGACCGGTTCCGAAACTCCGTGTATTATACCGACTCCGCTTTGGGTAGTTTTCTGCGCGTAGCCCGCCAGCAGCCGTGGTACGCGCACACGCTGCTGGTGCTAGTGGCCGACCATGGCCACCCTCAGCCGGGCAATTCCGCCAACCAGGACCCCGCCAAATTTCACATTCCACTGGTGCTGGCGGGCGGCGCGCTGCGGCCGGAAGCCCGCGGGCGCGTGGTGTCCACCGTCTGCTCCCAAACCGATGTGGCCGCCACGCTTCTGCACCAGCTGCGCCTGCCCTCGCAACAGTTTCAATGGAGCCGCGACCTGCTGGCGTCGTCCCCGGTTAAGTCGTTTGCCTATTACTGCTTCAACAACGGGTTTGGCGCTATATCTCCGACGGGGTACGTCACTTACGACAACGTGAGCCAGCAGGAATGGGAACGCGGCAACAACGTTACCAACGGCCAGGTACAGTTGGGGAAGGCAATGCAGCAGATTTCTTTGGAAGACTTTGCGAAGAAATAACGAGGGCTGAACCGGTAGAATTTTAAGCCGCGACGGGGTGTTGCTTGCGGTGCTGCGGTTGCGGGTCCGCACGTCCATTCTTTCCCTCCGCCGTACCTTTGTGGCATCATGCCTACCCCTCAATCCGTTGCTTTTTATACGCTCGGCTGCAAGCTAAATTTCTCCGAAACGTCGGCCATTGGCCGTCAGTTTGAAGACCGAGGCTTCCAGAAACTGCCCTTTGAAGCCGGCGCCGACCTATACGTCATCAACACCTGCTCGGTGACCGACCATGCCGACCGCAAATGCCGGAAAGTGGTGCAGCAAGCCCTGAAGCACAATCCAGACGCCTTCGTGGCCATTGTGGGCTGCTACGCCCAGCTCAAGCCCCAAGAAATTGCCGAAATCCCGGGCGTAAGCGCCGTGTTGGGCGCCGCCGAAAAATTTCAGCTGGTCGACATTCTGGCCGATTTTAAGAAGCCGGCGGCGGGCCAGCCCGGCCAGGTGCACGCCTCGCCCATTTCGGCGGCCACGGAGTTTCACGCCGCGCATTCGTTCGGCGACCGCACCCGGACTTTTTTGAAAGTGCAGGACGGCTGCGACTACTCCTGCTCGTTTTGTACCATCCCGCTGGCCCGGGGCGGCAGCCGCTCGGGCAGCATTGCCAGCGTGGTGGAGCGCGTGGAAAAACTAGCCGAAACCGGGGTGAAGGAAATCGTGCTGACGGGCGTAAACCTGGGCGACTTCGGCCTGCAAGGCCCCGAACGCGAACGGCGCGAAGACTTCACGCAGCTGGTGCAGGCCCTCGACGAGGTGACGGGCATCCGGCGCTTTCGCATCAGCAGCTGCGAGCCGAATTTGCTGACCGATGACATTCTGGACACGGTAGCCGCGTCGGCGCGCTTCATGCCGCACTTTCACATTCCCTTGCAAAGCGGTTCCGACAAAATATTGGGCCTCATGCGGCGGCGCTACCGGCGCGCCCTGTACGCCAGCCGCGTGGCCCGCATCAAGGAGCTCATGCCGCACGCCTGCATTGGCGTAGACGTGATTGTGGGCTTTCCGGGCGAAACCGATGCCGACTTTCTGGAGACCTACAATTTCCTGAACGAGCTGCCCATCAGCTACCTCCACGTTTTCCCCTACTCCGAGCGACCCGACACTTTAGCGCCCACTCTCCCCGGCCGGGTGCAGGACCGGGTGCGGCACGAGCGCACCACGCAGCTGCGGAGTTTGTCGGAGAAGAAAAAGCGGCATTTTTACGAGCAACACGCGGGCCTCGAAACCGAAGTGTTGTTTGAAGACGACGTGACCGACGGCCGAATCGAGGGCTTCACGCCCAACTACATCCGCGTGGCCGCCAAATACGACCCGCTTTTGGTGGGCGAAATGAAAAGCCTGCGCCTCACGGCCGTCAATGCCCTGGGCCTGATGGAAGCCGAGGAAGTAGGGCTATTTGTCTGAACCACGGATTCATGCGGATTTGGCGGATTACACGGATTTTGTAGACGATTCTATAAAGTCACACATGGAGGCTGCTTAGGAAATACGTCGCTTGCCGGTCCGACGCCCAAGGCGTCCGACCGGTTGTCGGTGAACGGCCGGCAGCGTATCGTGTGGGCGGCAACCGGTCGGAAGCTTAGGGCCTCGGACCAGGCGGAGCCGACTTGCTAAACAGTTCAATGATAAAAGGCCACCCCAAGAGATGGCCTTTTCTGTTGGAATGATAATTTCAGGACTGCGCCGTTTTTAACTGCACCGTCCACAAAATCCGTGGCATCCGACCAATCCGCATGAATCCGTGGTTCAGACCATCGCCTGCCGGGCCATGGCCAGCATCTCGCGCAGCATTTGCTGCTGCTCAAGCAGGTGCTGGTTGCGCATTTCGGCCATTGCCAATTGGTGCTGCAGATGTTGGGCGTGCAAAGCGGCAGCCACATAAGCCTCTGGCGAAGGAGTAGGAACTGACGAGGCAGCAGGCGCCGCAGGTGCTATGTTTGGCAAAGCTTCAGCTGCGGGCGCAGGAGCCGGCGGTGGAGAGAGTGGCAAGGAAGTTTCCGAGGCGGCGGGTGGAGCAAGGTGCTTTTCCTCGCTCGCCACGCGTGTGCTTTCGGGCGGTGCGGCGGCAATACCGCCAAGTGCCGGGGCAGTGCCGTTGAGTACCGGGGTAGCAGCCCGAGCCGGCTGGTTAGCTGCTGCGGCCAACGCGAGGGTAGCCACTATCTCGGCCGGCTGCAAGCGGGCACCGGAGCCATTGCTGGAGCGCCGGCTGGGGCTGATTTCTACGTCTGATAAATCGATGGGCTCTAACGGTGATTCGACGGCAGATGGAGGGGCGGGCTGAGTCACTTTGGGAGCGGGCTCACCCCCTACCAGCATAGGGCCACGGCCCAGGAGTAACCAGTCCCTCGACACATTTGGGTATATCTCAAATACCTTGCAGAGCAAGTCGTAGCCGGGCTTATTGCGCCCGTCAATGAGGTGTTGAATCACGCTAGCGGTTTTGCCCAGCGAAATGGCAAAGCTGTTTTTAGTCAGGCCAAACTGCTGAATGAGTTGGGCGAAGCGCTGGTCAATGGAGGCCGGAGCGGGGGTAGCCATGGCATTTGCACAAATGAGTGATTGTGCAAATGTATCATTTCGGCCAGCATTTGCCCTAGCGTTTTGGTAAAGCTGCCGAGTGGGCTTTTGCCACCGGCACCAACAAGCCGCGCGGCTGCACTCGGGCGTAGGGAAAATGGTAGGTGCCGTCAAGGTCCAGATTTTGGACGACATGCGGCAATACTGGGCCATAATATAGGCGGAACTCCTGGGGCGTGAGGGCAAAGTTTTCGAGGTCGGGTTCAGTGGCTCGGTCTTCATTCGTCAGCCCTGGGTCACTTTGGAAACGAATTCTTTTGGCGGCTTTGTCCCAGGAGTTCCGCTCCATTACAAAAGCTACGTCGGCCGTATCCAGTTGCTCCGTTTCCATCGTGCGCAGCGCCTCCCCCAACCGGCGCGTGATGGCGCCGTGCATTCGCCGCTGCAATTGTGCGGGTGGGTCGGCCACTACATCAGCCAGCGTCAACTGCTTGCCTGTGCGCAAATCGAAGGTCAGGTGGTCGGTGCCCTCGTACGAGTAAGCACCCGTAAATTCCTGTATTAATTCCAGCGACAGCAGGCCGCGTTCGTTCAGTAGCACCTGGTAGTCGCAGCCTGTTAGCCCCTGGCCAGCATGCCACTGGCGGGCTTCAGCGTCCCAGCAACAAGCTTTAGTGGCCTGCTGTAACACCTGAGCTACCGCAGCAGTAGCGTCAACGTTTTCGCTGCCGAAAACACGGCGCAAAATGCCCTGATTGATGCGCTTGCTAACAGCTGCGTTGGCAAGCCGTACCTGCGGCACCTTGTATCGACTCACGTTGCCGGGTCCGGTAGCGGTGACGAGCGGTGCCCGCAAACCCGTGCTGTTTTGCCCGTTTGCAGGCAAGATGGCGACAACCAACAAGCTGGCAACCCACCACTGCTTAACACTTATCAGACTCATAACTACTCGTAGCGCAGCGAGTCGATGGGGTCCAGGGCGGCGGCTTTGCTGGCCGGGTAGTAGCCCGAAGCCATGCCCACCCCCACGCAGATAACCAGGCCAATCATCATCCACACCCAGGGCACCAGGAAGGAGCCCGTGCCCACGAAACTGGCCACCGCATTGCCGCCCAGCACGCCCAATACAATGCCCAGCGAACCGCCCAAAAGGCAAATGACAATGGCTTCGATGAGAAACTGCTGCCGAATCTGCACCGCGGTGGCGCCCAAGGCTTTGCGGATGCCAATTTCGCGGGTCCGCTCCGTGACGGACACCAGCATGATGTTCATGAGGGCAATGCTGGCCCCGAGTAGCGTGATGAAGGCCATGATGCTGCCCCCTACCCGCACTTTTCCCGAAATGGAATCGAGCGTGGCGGCCAACGACTCGCTGCTTTCGGCCACAAAGCTGTCTTCCTGGCCCAGTTTGTCGTGGCGAACGGCGCGCATCACGCCCGTGGCCTCGCCCATGAGAAAGGCGAGCGTGCCGGGCTGGTCGGTAGCGGTTTTGATGTCGTAGGTAAGGGCACGCTGGCGGGGCATCTGGTTGCCGGTTTCGAGCGGCACCAGGGCCAGGCGGTCGGCGCCCCCGCCCCCGCCAGCGCCGCTGCCGCTCTTTTCGAGCATGCCCACAATGAGAAACCGCCGCCCCAGGGCACTCACGTACTTGCCAATGGGCGTCTCCTTCGGGAACAGTTTCGACCGGATTTCGTCGCCCACAATGAGCACGTTGGCGCCGCTGTTCAACTCGGCCTGGGAGAAGGTGCGGCCCTCGGCCAGGTTGTAGCCCTGAATCTTGAGGTAGTTTTCATCGCCGGCCACCACCTGCATGTTGGGGTTGGTTTTGGTGCCGTTGGCTTTCATTTCCACGGCCCCCGCAATGAACGCCGACACGCCCACCTGCGCGTTATCGCCCATGGCCTTCTTGTAGAGCTTGGCTTGCAGGTAATCGATGGGCGGGTACTGCTTGTCTTGCCGCCCACCGCGCCGCCCGCGGTTGCTGTAGCCCTTGGCGTGCAGCTCAAAGGAGTTGGCCCCCAGGCTAGCAAAGGTTTCGGACAGCGAGTTTTTCATGGCGTCGATGCCCGTGAGAATGCCCACAAGGGCAAACAGGCCAATGCTCAGAATGAGCGCCGTGAGCACGGTGCGCAGCAGGTTGGCGCGGATGGAGCGGAAGGCTTCGCGGACGTTTTCAAAAGGACTCATTTGCAGTCAGATGGGCTAGTAGGAGCGGCCTGTTAAGCAGGCGAAAGGTGGGCGGCTGGTCCCCGCCAGCGGCGGCGCGGCGGGCGGGTTTTTGGTGGCCGGTGGTTCCAAAGTTCGGCGGCCGGCGCTTAACTTGAACCACTGCCGCCGCAACCTCGTTGATTCGGTGCGTTTCTTTCCCCAAAAATATGATGCTGCTCAAGCGTTTTCTCCTGTTTGTGTTGGTGGCGGCGGCCGGCGTGGCCGCGCCCCTCGCCGCGCGCGCCAACCACGTGTTCATCCCGATGGATAACACCCAGAAAGAATGTTTAAAGGCCTACGGCGTGGCTTTTTGGCTGCTCCAGCGCGAAGTGCCCGTCGATTGGCTGCTGAACTACAAGGGCGGCGCGTTTGCCTTTGAGACGAGTTCGGCGGCGGAAAACGAGCTGGCCGTGCGGGGCGTCACCTTCCAGGTCATCAGCGAGGCGCAGTACACCGGCATTCTCCAGGAAATAGCCGACCCCAACGCCAACATGGACGTGATGAAGCTGGAGAAAGTGCCCAAAATTGCGGTGTACACGCCCAAAGGCAAGCAGCCCTGGGACGACGCCGTGACCATGGTGCTCACCTACGCCGAAATCCCCTACACGCAGATTTACGACGACGAAGTGCTGAAAGGCGAGCTGCCGAAATACGACTGGCTGCACCTGCACCACGAGGACTTCACCGGCCAGTACGGCAAGTTCTACGCCTCTTACCGCAACTACCCCTGGTACCAGCAGCAGCAGCGCGACGCCGAAGCCACGGCCAAGCGCAACGGCTTCCCCAAAGTGAGCGTGATGAAGGGCACGGTGGCCACCAAGATGCAGGAATTCATTGCTGGCGGCGGCTTTTTGTTCGCCATGTGTTCGGCCACCGACAGCTACGACATTGCCCTGGCCGGCCTGGGCCTGGACTTCGTGGAAAACATGTACGACGGCGACCCCGCCGACCCCACCGCGCAGTCCAAGCTCAATTACAACCGCTGCCTGGCTTTCCAAAACTTCCAATTGGAGCGCAACCCCTTTCAGTACGAATATTCCAACATCGACATGCAGCCCAGCGAGCGCGGCCTGGGCGAGCAAAACGACTACTTCCAGTTGTTCACGTTCTCGGCCAAGTACGACCCCGTGCCCACCATGCTGTGCCAGAACCACGAAAAAACCGTTCACGGCTTTATGGGCCAAACCACGGCCTTCCGCAAAAGCCTCATCAAGCCCGATGTGGTGGTGATGGGCGACACCAAGCAAACCGGCGAGGCCCGCTACGTGCACGGCACCCTCGGCAAAGGCACCTGGACCTTTTATGGCGGCCACGACCCCGAGGACTACCAACACCTGGTGGGCGAAGAGCCCACGGACCTGGCCCTGCACCCCAATTCGCCCGGCTACCGCCTCATCCTGAACAACATCCTGTTCCCGGCGGCCAAAAAGAAAAAGCAGAAAACCTAAGCCAAAATGAGTACCCCGAAATTTCATTTCGGCCCGCCAGAACAACAGCGGAGGACGTGTTGCCGGGCCGAAATGAAATTTCGGGGTACTCGTTCAAACCACTGCAAAGGCCGGCCAGCGCCTGAGAAGCTTGCGAAACTCCTTTGCTGCGTGCGGCGAAGGAGTTTTTTT